>CANCRX010000024.1 GCA_947380655.1 Alcaligenaceae bacterium
ACATTGAAAGGTTTAACAAAAGCTGCGCGCAGTCGTTGTATTAACGCTTCTGCCCCTTCACGTGATTGGCTGTCCTCGGTCATAAAGAAAAACTCATCTCCCCCCAGTCTTCCAGCAGAGTCTGATTCACGGATCCACTCTCTGAGACGGTTTGCGACTTCTACCAAAACCAGATCACCTGCTGGGTGTCCGCATTCATCATTCACCTGCTTGAAACCATTCAGATCAATGACGCAAATGCCAACCTGATGTTTGTTGCGCTTTGCATAAATGATGGCGCGATCTATTCGATCAAACAACAACCTTCTGTTTGGCAGACCAGTTAGTTGGTCGTGATTTGCCATCTGTTCAACCTGCACAAGCAATTCGTCTTTTTCTCTGAGCGCTGTCTTGAGTCTGCGACTGAGGCGAATGAACCAGAGATTGCCACCGATAATAATAGCGATGACTAAACTCACACTAGAACCGATTGTCCAATACAACTCATGTTCACTTCGTTGTAGCCAGTAACTGATGTAAAAACCAGGGCTTAGGCTCGCATCGCTTTTAGCCAGATCAAGGCCTTTGTAGACTTGAGCGATTTGCTCCCAGCGTTTGGGATTAATTTGCCCAACGGGAACATAATCAGGCATCACGAGATTCCTGATCGATACCGCTTCAAATTTTAAATGCTCAATTGTTTTGTCTGAGGCAGGGCCCTTATGTAAAACATCAACCGCCTCATCTGAGTGATCAAGCGCGTATATCCATCCTTTGATCGAGGCTCTGGCAAATCTATTGACGAGATCTGGATTTCTTTTTGCAAAATCAGAATGCGTAAATATGGCATCGCCATAAAAAGCGATGCCATATGCATGAGGATCAATCACAGCGTAAGGAATGTTGTTTTTGTCGAGCAGATAGGCTTCGTTGCCAAGATAGGCATTAAATGCGTCCGCCTCACCTCTTACAAACTCTTCGTAACCTTGGCTAGAGGTTGTGACCTGTGGCATCGATGAGGGCGCAATTCCCTGACTATTAAAGACTCCATACAGTTCAGGATTATCTTGAACATTGCGGATAGCAAGTTTTTTCTGGCTTAACGTTTTTAACGATTTTTCTAAACCAGGTCTCGTGATTAATACGGCGGCAGATCGTTGAAAAATATCCGCGACAACAGTCACGGGCTGTTTCTGCATACTTGAAATGGCTAAGCCAGAGTTGCCGATGCCAAAGTCAGCCCGACCAGACAAAACCTCCTCAACAACTTGCGTGCGGTTGCCATTGCCGGGGATGATTTGTACATCAAGTCCTTCGTCGGCGTAAAACTTTTTGGCTTGTGCCATGTAATAGCCAGCAAACTGGAATTGCGGCATCCAACGTAACTGAAGCGTTACTCTGGTTAACGTCTGACCTTTTTGTGCGTGCGATTCGTTTTGGGCGTGTGCTGTACTTGATAACACCAGCCCGAAAGCCTGTGATAAAAGGATTAACCAGAATTTTGCGAATGGATATCGATGCCTGAGCACTGTAAGTAAATTCTATGCGACTTGTGTGATGGATTAATAATTTGAAATAAATATACGCCATTTGGTGCGTAAATGACTGAATTAGATGCTGAAAATACAAGATATTCACCAGCAAAATATTTTTTAGTATTTGTTCGTGATTTGGTTTTAACCAGTTTTATGCTTTGCCGCTGCAAAATTACATCAAAAACAGTTTGTCGCTTAGATGGATATAATCAAGGGCTTCGCAGATAATTTTTTATTTCGTCTGCTACAAGCCCCCCTAGCTCATGCTTGGTTAGAGCAGCGGACTCATAATCCGTTGGTGCCGTGTTCGACTCACGGGGGGGGCACCAATTTTTATAACGTCTTGAAATTCGTTGGATTTTTTTGTTAAAGTCATTTTTTACAATTTATAACCAAACAAAAAAATGATTATCAAAAAAAGCCAATTTTTTCTTGCAACATTATTTGCGTCTTCAGCGTTTGCCCAATCAGTACCAAATATCGTTGGTAACTGGGAAGCCGTATCAGCAGTAAGCGCCTCGAGCGGCACTGAAGACAGACAGCAACGCACAGTACTCTCCACGAAGAAAGATGCGGCAATCATCAAACTCACTATTTCTAGTCAGGAGGGGGGAGCCTTCCTGGGTGAAACCACATGGCGTGATGGGATAAAAAATATTGTTGCTGGAGTTTTTCATCGAGATGGAAAAACCCTTACGTTTTCCAGTGATGTCGGAGTCGGAACTGGCTCACTGATTAACGATGAGATGGAGTTCTGTAGCGCAACCGTATTGACCACTAAAAATAGAGCGAGTTGTACCCTACTTAAAAAAGTGAAATAAGAAATAAAGTCATGATTGACTTACAGTTTTCCGAACGTACGATCACGCTGACTCTCACAGTCAAGCAGCACTCACAATACCTTTAAGAGAGTCACTTTAGTGTGTAAATCACTCAGCGCCCTCAGCATTATTAAAAAAATAAAGTCGCTCGCACTTGGCGTGATTATTGTTTTGGGTGCCTCGCCAGGACTGGTCTTGGCAGCTGACTGCGCGGAGGCTTTACAAACGGTTTTTGGTCACGAAGGTGGCTATCAGAACAGCAAGCAGGATGGAGGTAACTGGTCATCCAAAATAGCAGGTGTTGGGCATATGTGTGGCGGTACTAAATTTGGAATTGCTTGTGCGTACAACCCTGGCGTAAATATTAAAAATCTTACAAAAGAGCAGGCGGCCATTATTTATCAGAACCGCGAATGCAAGGAAATCAGGATGGCGGAACTGGGAGGGGTAGCGATTCCAACGTTGTTGCTTGATCTTGCCGTCAATATGGGTACAGAAATGGCAGTGAAATTATTAGGTACCTCCATAAACTTACTGAGTCCAAAAGATCAACAGATTAAGTTTGATGAGGTGATGACGGATCAAATGGTTGCCTGGTACAACGAGAACACTCAAACACGAGATCAACGCATATTGTTATTTGCAACGTTGACGTTAACCGCCATAGATCGATACGCTCATATTGTGGAGAGTAATAAAAAACAATCTGTCTGGTTACTTGGATGGATTCGACGTGTTATTCCCAATGAGATTGAAGCGATCAGACCAAGTAAAAAGCAGTAAAACGTTTCAATAAAACACGGATCTATCCTTGAACGTGCGGGATAGGATTAAAGGGCTTTAATGCGCCTTTTTAGATAGTTATGAATGGGTTTTTCTATAAACAAATAAGTCATCACAGATGCGATGATACAAATAATAGTTAAAACGATCGAGTAAATAAAGACTGGAATCTGCAAAGGGGTCTTTAGAAAGATGGCGTTAGCCAGGCTGATAATTGGATTGTGTATCAAGTATAAAGAAAATGAAGCTTCTCCCAGCAGAATAAGCAGTTTGCCTTTAAGCAGTCGAGACAAGATGCCGGTACCTTTTGAAAAGGCATAGACTATAAAAGCCATAATAGGAAGATACAAAAGCTGTGCTCTCAGTATCTCGGGAAAAACTAAAGTGCTGTAAGCGTATGCCCCAAGAATTAGAAAACTAACCGACAGCATTTCGTTAAAAGAAGTATTTTCGCAAGGACTGTTTTTGATAAAAGCGATTCTGTAAACCAGCATCCCAACCATAAAATCTAATAGTCTAAATACCGGATTGATATAGAAAATCCAATGGTTAACTTTTATTTCACCATTACCTGTTGACCAGTGACTTTCACCATAAAAAATAATGAGTGTTGCCGTGCTGGCGATCACTGCAAACCAGAGTAGTGATAGTTTTTTTAAAGACTTTACAGAAAGTCTGACAAGAAAAAGAAATGCGACATAAAAAAACAACTCAACTGATAAGCTCCAGGAAACGGCATTAAGAGATATGTAATACTTGACTATTGGCACCCAGCTCTGGAGAAGTAAAATATTTACGACTACAACGCTTGAAATATCACTGCCATACTTATAAAAAAAATAAAAAACAAACGGCAGGGCTGTGATTAGATGTAATGGCCAAATCCGGGAGAGCCTTAGAAGCAAATACCTTTTGGTTGAAAGAGTTTTTTGAATCAAGCTGTGTTGATATGCGTGCGTCATAATAAAACCAGACAACACAAAGAAAAATGTAACGCCTGAATGACCTTCACCAAAGAAGATCACTGCAATTGATTTAATTGGGTTATCTATTTCTCTCAAAAATATCAAATGCGAACAAAGCACGCCTAACGCAGCAAAAAACCTTAAGGATGTTAGCTGCGGTAGTTCGATGGATTGTTGCCCGGCTGGTGCGCTCGAAGTCATAAATATTCCCTATAGCTTTTGAGAATAACTTAAAACGAATTATCACTGTTAGTGAGAGGCCGACGGGTGGGTAAATGGAATTTAAGTTTTTTTGAGTGGATGGCTAAAGAGAGATCCTTCGATTACATTCGCAAGTAATAAATTGAATGAATCAATTTCCATAATATTGGTTGTCTATGAAACGACTCTTTAAATATTTCACTCCATCCCGCGCTCGGTTCGATTCGCCAGCCTTAAATGAACGTATCGTTCGAACAAAAATTGGTGGTAAGAACTACGAGATTGGCTCCGACGACAATTATCTCGAACATATAAAGGGTGAATTTGAACCAGAAATGGTTGTTTTATTCAAATCACTGATTCGACCGCATGACACCGTTTTGGACATTGGGGCAAACATTGGTTGTACCTCAATCTTGTTTGGTAACCTTGCAAAAAAGGTTTACAGCTTCGAGCCGTCTCCGACTACTTATAGTTATCTTGAGAAAAATGTTCAAAGGGCACAGCTTGAGCGTGTGACGCCTGTCAATGTCGGGTTAGGCAAAGAGTCGGGCACCTTTGAACTGACCTTCTCCGAGAGTGACCGCTCCGGAGGATTTGTTTCTAATTTGACGAGTGCGTCAGCTGGGCATCAAGTCGAGCAGATCAAAATCATTAAAGGCGACGACTTCATCAATGAGGGTAGCGTCGCTAAGGTCGACTTCATCAAGATCGATGTCGAGGGGTTTGAGAAGAGCGTTATCGAAGGCTTATCGACCACCATTATTCGCGATCAGCCAATCGTGGTGCTGGAACTGAACCACTGGTGTCTGAATGCACTTCAGCGGACATCAGTGCCAGATTTTTTCGATTTTCTGCGTAGCGTTTTTCCGCATCTTTATGCGGTAGATATGAGATATGTTAGAAATCTGAAAGACAAAATTCGTCGGAAACTTTTGCCGTCCTTTTATGATGTAAAAGACGCTAAAAATCTGCATGACCCCAATGCCTCATACCACGTGATGAATCGCCATATCCTCAATGGCTTCAGTTACCCAATTCTGGTTGGTGCTTTTGATAAAGCGCAGCTTGCAACATTTTCTTCAACGGTCGGAATCAAAATATGAGGGGGCAGGGCTTAAGATAAATGCCCCCTCAATTTACTCAACTCATTACATCACTTCAAATTTACCGCAGCGTTTGCAGTTTTTTTGCAAGCGATTTCACTATGCTCATTGGCTTGGATCGTATGTCCTTGAGCGACGGCAGCGTGATAGCCAGCCTGTTTTGAATCACCTGATTCTGCGTGTTTGGCAGCTTGCTTGTGAGCAACAGACGCTGCATCACAGTGTTCAGCAGCTTTAACGTGGTTCTGATGAGCTGATGCTGGGGCTGAAACTGAAGCTGCTGTGTTGGTTTTTGGGTCAAGTGTCATATATTTCTCCTGAGGATGTAAATAGAGAGTCCTCTATTTACGTAAGTCAAAAATGGCTCACAGATCACTATATGACTTGCACACAAATTACTTCGTCTGCTAGCGTACATAAAAAAATAAATACTTATGCCTGTTAACGAACATGTTGACGGAGTCGTAAGTGTTTTATACGTATTTTATTTTTTCCGGCATGAAAATTGCTTTATTGAAATTGATCGTAATTACAAAAAATATGCTTAATTTTCTTTAAACGCGCCTTCACACCAGGCGCAAATTTCCTGAAGGAATATGTATGCGTCTCAGCTCCTTTATCCGCTTAGCATTGTTTTTTATGACGTGCGGCCTGGTTCTAACCCCTGTCTTCGCACAGACAAGCTCTTATCCTGACAAATCAGTTCGCATTGTCGTACCGTTTCCGCCCGGTGGTGCCGCAGATATTTTTGCTCGCTTAATTGGCCAAAAATACGGAGAACTATGGGGGGGCAAACAATCCGTAGTTATAGATAATCGTTCTGGTGCAGGCGGTGTGATTGGTAGTGAGGTAGTAGCCAAGGCACCTGCTGATGGATATACCCTTTTAATGGTCACGGTTGGACATGCACTCAACCCCTACGTGTATTCCAAGCTTCCCTATGAGACAAGAAAAGATTTCACCCCTGTTGGTGTCATCGCAAATGTTCCAAGCCTCGTTGTAGTCAGCCCTGATTCATCTTCAAATACCCTGCAAGAGTTTTTAGCCAATGCAAAGAGTAAACCGGGTACTTTGACATTTGCTAGTTCAGGTGCAGGGACCACGAGCCATATTGGTGCAGCGTTAATGGAGTCGATGGGTGGTATCGAGATGACGCATGTGCCTTATAAGGGAGCCGCACCTGCACTGCAGGACATCATGGGTAATCGGGTCGATATGTCGGTAGACATCATTCTTTCTTCTTTACCTCTGGTTCAGTCGGGCAAGCTCAAGGCCTTAGCCATCACCAGCCCCCAACGCTCGCCGCTGCTCCCCAAGGTTCCGACCGTTGCTGAATCTGGATTGCCTGGATATGATTTTATGTCTTGGTATATGCTGGTTGCACCGACAGGGGTTCCTGAACCTATTCTTGTAAAACTCAATGAAGATTTAAGAAAAATAGCAACAATGCCCGATGTGAGAGCTCGTATCGAAGGCATGGGCGGGGTAGTGGCTAGTCCCGGTCTTACGGAAGTTCGTGAGCAGTTGAATAGTGAATTTGATCGTTGGGCTAAAGTTTCCAAAGAACGAAATATCAAAGTTGATTAAAAAATTATGACAAAACTTTCTGCACGTGACTTTTCAGGATATCGTGGAATCCCACCTGCGGTGAAGTGGCCACAAGGCAAACGTGTTGCTGTGTCCTTCGTTCTGAACTTTGAAGAGGGCGGCGAGTTTTCAATGTCAGACGGAGACACGAGCAATGAGGCAATATACGAAGTGATCGACCGTCAACTGCAGGCCGATCCTTGTATTGATTCACATTTCGAGTATGGAACAAGAGTTGGTTATTGGCGTATCGCAGAGTTGTTTGATCGTTATCAAGCGAAATTCACTCTTAGTTCTTGTGGCCGTGCCGTGGAGCGTTCACCATGGTTGGTACAGGACGCTGTTGAGCGTGGACATGAAATTTCAGCACATGGATATCGTTGGGAGCGTCATGTAGCGATGGATGAACATACTGAGCGCCAGTCCATTATTTCTACGATGAGAGCGATTGAGCAGGTCAGCGGCAAACCACCAGTAGGCTGGCATACTAGATCAAGCCCGAGTCCACATACACGTAAAATACTTGCTGAATTAGGTTTTCTCTACGATAGTGACGCGTATAACGACGACACTCCTTATTTTGTCGAAGTACACGGGGGCAGGCATCTAGTATTACCTTACGCATTTGATACGAATGACATGCATTTTCAGCATAGCGATCGTTTCACGACGGGAGAGCAATTTAGTCAGTATGTTTGTGATGCCTATGACTGGCTGGAGCGTGAGGGCGATACTTGGCCTCGCATGCTTTCTATTGGATTACATCTGAGGATGATTGCAAGACCAGGACGTATCGGTGCAATTGAAAAAATCCTGACTCATATTAAAAAGCACGAATCCGCATGGATCACGACCAGGCGTTCTATCGCTCAACACTGGATTGCTGAAAATAAAAAAATATAAATTATTTAGATGAAAATTCTAGTCATCAATCCAAATACTACCTGTGCAATGACAGAGCTGGTTGTCCAGCAATTAAGTCTTTATTTGCCGCGCGCAACTGTAGTTGAGTCAATGACGGCAACTGCGGGATCCTCGGTCATCGCGTCCAGGGAATCATTCGATGCAGCCGCAAGCACATCCCTTTCTATGGTGATGCAGGCCATTAAAAACAAAATTTATTTTGATGCTGTTTTACTTGGATGTTTTGGAGATCCCGGGCTAGAAACTATGCGGAAAAAGGTTGCTCATCCCATAATTGGACTCGCCTGGGCAAGTATGCACAAAGCAGAGATGATGAAACGCCCCTATGCGGTTGTGACTGCTGGTATGCCATGGAGGGACATACTCACGCAGCAATTCAAGGCATGGGGGGCCAGTGATCTCTTCCTGGGTGTTGAGATTCTTTCCTTAACAGGACTTCAAATATTGAACGATCCTATAAACTCTTTGCCAGCTGTTTTAAAAGCAATAACTGATGCCAGATCTCTGGGAGCGCACAACATTATTCTAGGTGGAGCGGTCTTTGCGGGTTATAAAAATTTGATGGATCAACAAGGACATGCTACTCAGGGACTAATCGATTGTGCGCAGGCCTCGGCAAGTGCATTATGTGACTTGAACTAAATTTTGCATATTCTCCCGAACAGCTAATCCGTTGCGGTACTGGGTATTAAAATACACGCAAGAATAAATAATTTTTATACGTAGACAAATCTCCGGAGAATTCATGGATCATCATGAAATCGTTGAGAGCGAGCCGCCAGGCCCAATTTCAAAACCTTTTAATCAAGCGCCAACAGGCGCAACCGATACACATTTTCATATTTTTGGACCCGTTGATCGCTATCCGCTCAGTCCGCGCAGACTCTATAACCCTTGTTTATCAACGGTATCTGAATACGCTAAGTTAGCAAATACTGTCGGTATCGAAAGAATGGTGATCGTTCAGGCCAGTATCTATGGCACGGACAATTCATGCATGATTGATGCGATTGAAGAATTCGGATCTCACCGCGCGCGGGGTATCGCCGTAGTTGATGAGACTGTGCAGGAAAAAGACATCGCCTATTTACATAGCAAAGGCATCTGCGGTATACGTTTTAACGCAATCACAGGTGTTACACCGCTAGAACTTTTACCTCGCATTGCAGCGCTCATTAAGCCGTTTGGCTGGCATATCCAACTTTGGATTAAAGCTGAGCGCCTGCTTGCTATCTCGGATTTACTCAAAAATTTTCCAGTCGATATTGTGTTGGATCATATGGCTCAAGTTCCGCTTGATCGTGGGTTAAACGATCCGCTGGTCAGCAATGTTTTCAGACTGCAGGAAACGGGGCGTTGCTGGATCAAGCTGACGAACTACCGTACCTCGCACCAACCCGCCCCGTATTACGATGCGGATGAGGTCTCTCGTGAAATCATTCGTAATGCGCCCGAGCGTTGTGTCTGGGGAAGTGACTGGCCACATATTTATCTTGAAGGGTTACCCATGCCTGATGCGGGAGTCTTGTTTGACAACCTTTACCGTTGGTGTTGTCCTGAAATAGCTAAAAAGATATTGGTTGATAATCCGGAAAAGCTTTATGGCTTTGATCAAAATAAGGAAAGACAATGAAATGGAAGTTGAACTTGACCTCGCTCGCGCTACTTGTATCGGTGTCCGGGCTAGTGAGTGCAACGCAGTTCATAGATCCACCTTCTTCGCCTGACATCAAAGCTGTGACGGTATTTGTAGCCAAGAAAATCGTCACGATGGATCCTTCCATTCCAACAGCTTCGGCCGTTGCGGTATCTGATGGGCGTATCCTTTCTGTCGGATCTTTAGAGGACATGAAACAATGGACGGATAAATACCCGACACAGATTAATCGGCAGTTCACTGAAAAAGTCATCTACCCCGGATTCATTGAGGCACATGGTCATCCGTTACTTGCTGGAATTGTTTATTCCCACCCAGTTATCACACCATCGCCACTCGCTAGACCATGGAGCGCACCGTTTCCTGGTGTTGCGAATATTCAGGCCGTCCTTGATCAGCTGAAAAAATATTCCGCTGATATTAAAGATCCCAGTCAAACGTTACTGTCCTGGGGCTATGACGAGATAGTGATGGGTAAAGTACCTGATCGTCAATTACTGGATCAGGTCTCTATGACCCGGCCTATTATTGTCTGGGACAATTCGGGTCACAATATGTATGTCAATAGCGCGGCACTCAAGGCTTACGACCTGACTCCTGAAAAAACAAAAAGTATTAAGGGTGTTGGTGTTGGCAAAGATGGGGAGTTGAATGGCCAATTCCTCGAAATACCTGCGATCACTTATTTATTGAGTGTCGCAGCTAAAGATATTTTCAAGCCTGATGAGGTGCCGACTGCTTATCAATACATCAACGATCTGATGCAGCAAGGTGGTATTACGACCTCTGGTGATCTGGCGTTTGGTTCATTGAATATCGAGGCTGAGACGAAAGCTATTGAGTGGTTCACAAAATCTCCTGGTACCTCGTTAAGAGTCGTGCCGGTTGTTTACGGAGATCCTTTCGTTAAAAAATATGGCGATAAAGCGATCGAGGAGGCACAAAAACTAAAACAACTGGACAACGACCGTTTGTTTTTTCAGGGTGTAAAGTTCTATAGTGATGAAGGCTATTTGCCTGAAACGATGCGCATGGAGCATCCGGGCTATACAAATGGTAGCAAGGGTTTTTCTAATTTTTCCTCTGCGCAAGATTTTTCTTCCGCGATGAAACCTTGGTGGGATGCGGGGTTTCATATCCATGTTCATAGCAATGGCGATGTTGGTAATCAAAACACCCTGAATGCTTTGCAAATACTGCTGGATTCAAAGCCACGCTTTGATCACCGCTTTACCGTTGATCATTTTGGCATTCCCTCAACCGCGATGGTGTTAAAAATAAAGGCCTTGGGTGCGGTGGTGAGTGCCAACATTTCATATATTTCTGAGCGCGGCAAACTGGAAAGCAATGCAATTGGAGTCGATCGTGCATCCTATGCAACGCGTATTGGGATGCTGACCCGCAATGGTGTCGTGACCTCGATTCATTCTGATGCACCGGTATCTGCTCCGGTGCCGCTGACTGAAGTCTGGTCGGCTGTCACTCGCCGGGACGTGTATGCGGATGGCAAGGTTTGGGCACCCGCTGAGGCCGTGTCAGTCTCGGATGCGATGAAAATGATTACGATTAATGCGGCTTATACTTTAGGTGTAGAGGATAAGGTCGGTACGATTGAAGCAGGCAAGTTTGCTGACTTTGCCGTTCTCGATGATGATCCGCAAACTGTACCAGCACTGCAAATCAAGGATGTACCTATTTTTGCGACGGTATTAGGTGGAAAGGTGGTTTTAGTTTCTGAGACGAAGAAACCTCCAAAGCCTAATTAAATTCAGTTCAACTTTGTACGTATCATTTTGGGTGGTGCACAGACCATGTCCAATATTAAGAGACGTCACTTCATTAAGCTTGTCGCGATTGCTATGCAATTGCTTGCGAGCGCATCTGTAGCAATTGCGAAGAGTTTAAAAGAAGGAATACAAGTCAAGTCACCGCCTACTTACCCGATCGATCCTAATCTAGCGACTACGCTTGAGCGAACCATCGTGCCACATGCCGGAATCAGCGGCCTCACTCCTAAAGAATTATCAAAGTTATCGGATTACGCAAAAAATGGTTATGGCAAATGGTCCTTCGGGCCTGGGCTGATTGCAGAGATCCGCGACGATTTAATGCCAATCAATTTCAAAGGCACGGACACCAGGAAGGCTTTAAAACTTATCCATTTTTTTACTATTACTGATATTCACATCACAGATAAAGAGTCGCCATCGCAATTTATTTATTTACAGCAATCTGATCTGACAGGAGAGCATGTAACCTCTATTTATTCACCCGTGATGCCTTATACAACGCATGTTCTGGATGCAGCGGTGCAGACCATCAATGGTATCCATCAAAATAATAAAATGGACTTTGGCTTGTCTTTAGGTGATACCTGCAACAGCACGCAATTCAACGAAGTGCGTTGGTATATCGATGTGCTGGATGGTGGGTTCATTACGCCAAGTTCTGGAGCACACGCAGGCTCAACAACAATTGACTATCAAAAACCATACAAAGCTGCTGGTTTAGATAAATCGATACCTTGGTATCAAGTCATTGGCAATCATGATCACTTTTGGCTTGGTTCGTTTCCTGTCAATGAATACCTGCGTCAATCCTACGTGAGTGACTCGGTCGTTGCTTTAGGCGATGCATTTAAAAATATTAATAATCTTTATAAACCTGATTTCTACATGGGAGTGCTGGACGGATCGACTTCAGAAGCCAAGATCGTTGGAGCAGGGCCTGTCGGTAATTTTAAAGAGCCCCCCAAGGTGACGCCAGATCCTGCTCGCAGATCCTTGACCAAGCAAGAATGGATGAGTGAGTTTTTTAATACGTCTTCATCACCAGCTGGACATGGTTTTAATTTGGTCAACGCTAAGGATGGCTTCGCTTGTTATAGTTTTATACCTAAATCAGATCTACCACTGAAAGTCATTGTCCTGGATGACACACAAAATAATGATGATGGCTCTGAAGACATTCATGGTCATGGGTTTTTAGATCAGGCTCGTTATGACTGGCTGAAAAGGGAGCTTGCTGCGGGACAGGCCGCAGGGCAGTTAATGATCATCGCTGCGCATATTCCTATTGCCGTTGAACCTGAAGGCTCTGAAGTGGAATGGTGGTTGAGTCCATTGAACGCCGTCTCATTATCCGGGCTGATAACCGAGCTTCATCATTACCCCAATTTCTTAGTGTGGCTATCAGGGCACAGGCATTTCAATACCGTAAAAGCCTTTATTTCGCCCGATCCGGTCCACGCACCAGAAAAAGGCTTCTGGCAAGTTGAAACCTCCTCATTACGAGACTTTCCTCAGCAGTTTCGAACCTTCGAAATTTATTTAAACAGCGATTACAGCATTTCAATTCACACTCTTAATGTTGACCCTTCGGTGCGGCAGGGCACGCCTGCAGCCAAATCCCGCGACTATGCTGTGGCGGCGCAGCAAATCGTTAAAACAAAAGGCGTGTATCAGAATCCTAGCTCTTTACCCGATGCAACCATAAGATCGATGCCACTTGGTTCCTATAATGCAGTCCTTAGAAAAAAATTAAGTGCTGACATGATTACTCGGCTACAAAAAGAGTATGTTTTTTCCTGAGACACATGGTTTAACAATTAGGCTCACTTAATGCTCCCTTTTCAGAAACGCATTGCAATACGTATTGCTCTTGTGAGCATAGGTTTAGCCGTGCTCCTGAGTCCCTTCGCGTGGTTTTTTGCACAGCACAGCATGCGCGAAAGTATTGTTGAGTTAGCGATCGAGGATGCCCATCATCTTGTTGAGAAGGGTGGAGCGATCGACCTTGAAAGCAATAACGTAGAAATGCAGGCATTAGCCGCAATGAAAAATATCGTAACGGGTATTTTTGATATTGCAGAGATTTATAACAAAGAGGGTCAGAAAATTGCTGAGGCCGCTAACACTGAAGGGGAGTTAATTCACGATGAGTTGAAGGGACATCCTAAACCAGCTTTTTTTGCGCCAGAATATCAATACTTAAAATTAGCTGATGGACGCAATGTGTTAAATGTCTTTGTGCCCTTGCATGAGGTAGCTGAAAATAATAGCAGTCCAGTTTTAGCGTACTTTGAAGGTTTGAGAATTATTCCTCAGTGGCAGGAAAAGCAAGTCCGATTTATGTCGGTCGCGGCAATGTTATTTGTCTCACTTGCTTCCCTGCTTTGCGGAGCTTTATTATTTCCTGTCCTGATTCATCTCAACAGCGAAAAAGAATCGCACGCCCAAGAGGTATTGAATTCGCACATCACTATGATGAACTCCTTAGGTTATGCGATCGCTAAGAGAGACTCTGAAACGGGTGCTCATAACCACAGAGTAGCCTGGGTTGCGGTGCGACTCGCGGAGCAGGTCCATTTCAAACGTGAAGCTATGCAGTCATTGATTGCAGGAAGCTTTCTGCATGACATCGGAAAAATTGCTATTTCAGATACGATCTTGCTTAAACCTGGCAAGCTTAGTGAGCAAGAAATTACCATTATGCGGGGGCATGTCAGTCATGGAGAGGACCTGGTAAAGGGCATGGGCTGGCTGGCAGGTGCCCATGAAATTGTTTCTGAACACCATGAAAAATGGAATGGAAGCGGATATCCGAGAGGACTTGCCGGTCAAGCAATTTCTCTGTCTGCCCGTATTTTCGCAGTCGCTGATGTATTTGATGCGCTGTGTTCTTCGCGCCCCTACAAAGAGGCGATTGATTTTGAATCGGTTATGCAAATACTGAATTCAGAAAGCGGAAAGCATTTTGATCCTGATATGATCGTCGCGTTCAATCAAATTGCTCACGGGGTGTACACAGAACTACAGCAAGCAAACGAGCAAGATCTTGAACATAATTTGGATATAAAAATTAAAAAATACTTTTATGTTTGAGCCCAGTATCTCTCTTGGGTCCACGGCCTAAATTTATAAACTTTAATAAACGAAGGGCTTAAAAACAGAGAACAATCGACTTCGTATCAAGCTGTAAGGCAGTGTAAACTTTAGTGATATTTTTTTAACCCTGAAGAACACCTATATGAAGCGTTACTCTCTGCGGATGGCTGCGGTAGACACCCCGATTATTCCTGCGATCGGAGAATTGGTCCGTAACAATCCCGGCACTATTTCGCTTGGGCAGGGCGTAGTGAATTACGGTCCACCTACTGAGGCAATTGCGGCGCTGCCTGCGTTGATGGGTGATTCGCAGCTCAATAAATATCAAGCCGTGATGGGTTATCCGGCCTTGGTTGATGCGCTGCAGCAAAAACTACTTTCGGAAAATAATATCTCCGCCAGCGGTGAGTCCATATTAATGGTCACTGCCGGCAGCAATATGGCTTTTCTGAACTGCATCCTGGCGATTGCTGATCCGGGCGATGAGTTTATTTTGCCCAAACCATTCTATTTCAATCAGGAAATGGCTATTCGGATGTCCGGTTGTGTCCCCGTGACGGTAGATGTCAATGAAGACTGGAGCCTGAATGTTGAGGCGTTAGCCGCCGCAATTACGCCGCGTACCCGTGCCATCGTCACCGTGTCGCCAAACAATCCAACGGGTGCCGTTTACTCAAAAGAGTCCTTAACTGCTGTTAATAACTTATGCGCGGCTAAAGGTATTTACCATTTTAGCGACGAGGCATACGAATACTTCACCTATGACGGTGCGACACATTTTTCCCCTGCCTCGCTACCTGGCGCTGCCAAGCATACTTTTTCATTTTTCTCCATGTCGAAAAACTACGGCATGGCGAGTTGGCGCTTGGGTTATGTGATTTTCCCATCGGATCTTTTTGATGCGATGAACAAAGTACAGGATACCAATCTGATTTGTGCACCAGTCCCCACTCAGTTGCTAGCTGTTGAAGTATTGAAATACGGTCGTCCTTGGGTTCAACCAAAGGTCGATGCGCTGGGCGTGGTTCGCAAAAATGTTTATCAAGCTCTGGAGGGATTGGGTGATCTGGTTCAATTCCCCAAAACCCAGGGTGCGTTTTATGTCTTGATGAAACTGCCAGGATTGCAACGTGGTCATGATCCGCTGGCGTTTAATCGCGCAATGGCTGAAAAACACAAGGTTGTTTCTATCCCTGGTTTCGCTTTTGGCCTGACGAACACCCATGAGGCTAATTATCAGCGTCTTTCGTACGGCGCGCTGCAGGCTGCCAGCGTGACTGAAGGCGTTGAACGCTATGTTGCTGCAGTGAAAGACTGGTACAAAAGCTAATGTGTACGGAGCAACCTCAACGCCCAGGCACAGGTTTCTAAGCGATGAACTTATTTGGTTCTGTATCCGCATTTATTGGGATATTTTTTATAATGATTGTCGCCACAATCTGGCTGCGACAACAAGAAATCCTGACACCTCAGCATGCTCCGATCATATCTAAGATGATCCTGGATCTTGTTTATCCTGCATTGATTTTCTCTCATGTTGCAAGAAGTGAATTGAGCTGGGCCCATTTGCAGATCGCAGGTTCGATCGATATTGCCTTGATTATTATCGGCTTGGTTTTGTTTATGTTGGGGCGTTTTCTATTTCGGCTGGATCGCCCCAGCATGGCTGCCTTCTTGCTAGCCGGTACCTTTAGTGGCACATCCTTGCTAGGCGCCGCATTCCTTAATATTGTTTATGCAGATCATCCAGAATTAGTTTCACTGGGTGTTGTGATTGCGCAGTTTAGCCACGGATTGCTGATCAATACCGTTGGTATCTTTATTGCTATTCATTATGGATCGTTAGGATCAAAGGACTCGGTCAGACAGCAGGTCAAGTTTTTTGTTTTTAGCAAACCTATTCTTGCCCTCTTAGCTGGCGTGCTCTGGAATATTTCAGGTCTACCCGTGAATGGTTACTTTTCTCTTATATTGTTTACAGGGTTAACGATGATCGGCGCTGCATTGCCTTTCTTGTCTGCGGTCGTGACCGGATTAGCCTTTGAGCCGATAAAAATTAAAAAAAATCTATCATTGTTAGTTATCGTGGCCCTGTCTCAATTTGTCGCGCAGCCATTGTTATCTGATTATTTTGTGGGTTTTATCGATGTGCCAGACATTGAAAGAGACGTTGGTTTAATGATGTCTGCTTTGCCGTCTGCACCGATGGCTGTCATCATTTGCACACGCTATGGTTGTAATGCTCAACTCGCCAGTACGATGGTGCTATTTACTTGCATCCTCAGTGTTTTTACTTTGCCACTGACTGCGTTTTTTGCATGAGTCTGAGGGTGACTGCTTGTGCCCATTTGTCTGCCACATTGGGTGAGGTCGCGCACGTCGCCTCGCGCGTAACTACGCGAACGGCTCTCTCCAGCAACTGAATATCTGCCTCATGCTGTCTGGCCACATGAGGATCTTCAAAGAAAATCACGCGCTGACAGTTTTTATCTAGTACCAGATCAGCAATCTGCGCATCTCCTCCCATCGGGCCACTCAAATAGCGATCAACCCAAGGCTTATCTGCAGGCCAGCCACGCGAAATGGCCAACTCATTTAAACGTTGCCCGGTTGTACCCGTAGCAACACGTCTTTTGTAGCGGGACAGTAAGTCAAAATGTCGATCTGCAAAGGCGATCATGTTTTGCTTTAGTGCATCGTGAGCAATCATGGCTAGACATTGCGACTCTAAATCAAAGAGACGATTAATGCGCGGATCTGCAACGAGACCCGCATGGATCCTCTCGACTTCGATCCATTCCACGGCGCCAGCCATAGTGGAGATAAAGGGGCGCCCATGCGTGATGCACTGACGCTTGAGCGCAAGGGCTTCAGGAAATATTGAGGAGGGGTCTACCGGATCAATGAGGTAAATCGCACCATCCAGTGCATTGGGGTTATTCTCTGCCTCAGTGACACGCGCCACCAGTTTCATCAGCCCCCCTTCACGACCGTAGGGGTAACGGATTAAACCTGGGTAACCCTGAAGCAGACCTTCGCGAGTAATCGCATCAAACGTTCTGCCGACCGTATGAAGTTCAATATCCAGACTTTCTATCCCTGCTACGCTCATGCGAAGCCATTCAAAGCAGGCTGCGTCAGCAGATTCGTGGTGAAGCCTGTTAGCGGCCAGACCAAAGCGTAATGTGCGAAGACTAGAGATGTTCATTGAATATTTGGCTAGTGATTTATCGTTCGAGGACTACAATCTGAAAGCAGTTTCATGCGAGGTCATAGATTAGCTGATCATTACTAAGTAAGAGGACATATCAATGAAATCATTTGAACTTTTTACGCAAAACCAAGGCTTTGAACAGATTTTCACCGCCGCAGGTTTCTGGCAATTTATGACAAGCCTGTTTTGTTTACCTGCAAATTTAATTATCGAATTTGTTTCGTCCAATAAAACTACCGCCTCGATCGCACAATGGTCTGTTTCTCCGGATTCACTATTAAATAGTTGGTCCGCTGCGTGCGCTTCCTTTGTTGTTTGGATTTTGATCGTTGCTTTTATTGCAGGGACCAATAAATAGATTGTGATCGTACCTTTGAAAAATATACTTTGTCCCTGTGGTCGACAGCAACTCAAGCAAGTGTTGAGCGTTGAGAAATGCTGTGGCCGATATCTGGATCATTACGACTCCAGTCCTGCACCTGATGCCGAAAGTTTGATGCGCTCGCGTTATAGTGCTTTTGTTCTTGAACGTGGGGATTATTTACTATCAACCTGGTCGCCTGAGCACCGCCCTTCCGAAATTGTGTTTGACGCAGGGGTCAAATGGCTAGGTTTGGCGATCAGGCATTATCGTCCGATTGATTCAGCGCATGCAGAAGTCGAGTTCGTCGCGAGAAGTCGACTGCATGGCCAGGCGACCCGACTGCATGAAATCAGCCAGTTCGTTAATAATGACGGGCGCTGGTTTTATGTCGATGGAACAATGCTCTGAATATCGCTATACCTCTGTGCAATTCATACCAATATCGATCTGGAGTTTTTGCATGACCGAACCAACACTACAACTAATCAAAGCCTTTTTTCTTGGGATTGTCGAGGGCATCACTGAATTTCTGCCAATATCCAGTACGGGTCATCTGATTATTGTAGGCAAATGGATTGAATTTACGTCGACTGAAGGAAAGGTCTTTGAAGTCGTCATTCAGTTGGGATCAATCCTCGCCGTGATGTGGATTTTCAGGGTACGGTTGATCAAAATGATTACAGGTACTCTGCAACGCGATCCAATTGAAATGGCATTTACCCGCAATTTGATCATTGCCTTTTTACCTTCTGCCGTGATTGGCTTTCTGTTTATCAAGCTGATCAAGGCGCTGTTCTTTCAACCCGCTGTGGTAGTTGTGACTTTAATAGTCGGTGGTTTGATCATGTTGTGGGTAGAGCGCGCCCGCAAGCCAGATCAGGCAGACGCAACCCGGATCACGGCCAACACCCTTGAATCCATCTCCTGGAAGCAAGCACTGATCGTCGGGTTTGCACAATGCCTGGCGATGATTCCAGGTACCTCGCGTTCAGGCTCTACGATTATTGGCGGAATGCTTGCGGGGATTGAGCGTAAAACAGCAACAGAGTTTTCATTTTTTCTTGCGATGCCAACCATGCTTGCCGCTGCGTCTTATGACATGTACAAAAATGCTGGCTTGATTTCTCAGGCCGATATGCTGGCGATTGCTGTAGGATTTGTCACTGCTTTTTTCAGTGCCTTATTTGTTGTGCGTGCAATCCTCTCCTTTATTTCTAAACATACGTATCGCGCATTTGGTTGGTATCGGATTGTTTTAGGAATCGTTGTGGGTGTTTGGTTATACAGACTAGGTTAGATTGGGCAGGTTATATCGCTAAGCTGATTTTTTATAAAAAAGGCTGGTGCAATTTTAAATTGCACCAGCCTTTTTATCTTGCTACTTCGTTGCACACAGTTGGAACAAAACCAGGTGCCTGCCAATTAAGTATTAATTCACACCATGCAGTTCAACATCAAACACCAGCGTTGCATTGGGAGGAATGACTCCGCCCGCACCACGTTCGCCATAGCCCATTGAGGCCGGGATAATCAAGGTGCGCTTGCCACCGATTTTCATACCGGCTACGCCTTCGTCCCAGCCGCGGATAACATGTCCCGCGCCCAAGGGGAAACTGAATAATTGGCCGCGATCTTTTGAGCTATCAAATTTGCTGCCCTTTTGCTCAGGGGCTGCGGCGTCAAACAACCAGCCTGTGTAGTGCACTGAAACTTCAACGCCAGGCGTAGCTTCTGTGCCGGTGCCGACAGTATGGTCAATTTTTTGCAGTTCGCTCACGGGGAATACCTTATAAAGATGGGAAATTAAGAATCAGGAACGGTGTTTAGCCACGGTGCTATCGGCATTTTGCCTGAAAGCTGCCGCAGCGATTTCTTTTGAAACGATCGTCTTGCCAATCGGGGCAAGCGCAATACCAGCGAGTTTTAAATGCTGGATTCCAAAAGGAATACCGATAATTGTAATGAAACAGGCGACCGCCCAGCAAACGTGACCGATTGCTAACCACACTCCGGCAAATATAAACCAGATTATGTTGCCTATCAGACCTAAACTACCCGTGCCGATATCGGTTTTGTTGGTGAGATGCTCACGGCTAATGGCTTCTTTACCAAACGGGAAAAAGGCGAACTGACCGATCACGAAACAAGCTTTTCCCCAGGGTATGCCGATGATGGAGATAAACGCAAATAAACCGATGATCCACCAGGCAAGACCCATGAATACTCCGCCTAAGATAAACCAAAGAAAATTACCGATCGCAGTCATCAAAGAGCTCCTTTTGAACTATAAAATACGAACTTGCTTGCAATATCTAAAATCATTAAAGCACGCACAGAAAACATTGAACAGGAATGGATATTGAATATCGATAGTTTTTCTTTAGTTGGGATCTTTGTGGCAATTGTTGTGGGGGCCAGTCTGGCATGGTTGTTCATGCGAGGCAAACTGATCGCAGCCCGTGATCAGGCAAGACTAGAACTCTCTGTTGATCTGGCTACGGCGCACGAGCGAGCAAGCAGAATCCCGACGCTAGAGGAAAAAATTCACGCGCTTGAGTCACAGCTTGTCGCTGCCAGACAGCTTGCCTCAGACGATCGCGAAAAAGCCAATATACAAATTGGTTCGCTCAATACAGAACTTGCACAGATTAAGACGCTTTTCGATGCAGAGGCCTCTAAGTCAAAAGAAAATCTGGCGATTTTGACCGAAGCTAAAGAAGCGCTCTCGAATCAGTTTAAAAGTCTGGCGAACGACATTCTCGAAGAAAAATCAAAACGCTTTACAGAACAGAATCAGACCAATATCGGACAGCTGCTCAATCCGTTAAAAGAGCGTATTGCAGAGTTCAAATCCAAAGTTGAGGAAATCCATACGCACGATACTGCCCAGCAAGCTACGCTCAAGGCAGAGCTCGCACAGCTAAAGGACCTGAATCAGAAGATGACCGCCGAGGCGCATGATCTGTCTACCGCCCTGAAAGGCCAGTCTAAAAAGCAAGGCAACTGGGGTGAACTGATTCTGGGTAATGTGTTGGATCGCTCTGGATTACGTGAAGGGATCGATTTCAAACGCGAGGTGAGCTTTAATACTGAGGATGGACGCAAGCGTCCTGACGTCATCATCTACTTGCCACAAAATAAACATTTGGTTGTTGATGCGAAAGTCTCGCTGAATGCTTACACGCGTTATGTGAATGCTGAGAATGATATTGACCGTGAACAGGCGATCCGAGAGCATGTCAGTGCAATTGCCAGTCGCATTCAGGAATTATCAGATCGCTCTTATTTTGAACTGCCAGGTCTGAACACCCCAGAGATGGTGTTTATGTTTATACCAATCGAGTCTGCCTTCGTCGAAGCGTTAAAGGCCGATGAAAATTTGTTCCAAAAAGCGATCGAACAGAACGTTTTGGTCGCGACCCCGACTACGTTGTTAACGAGCTTGAATATCGTGCGTCAGCTCTGGCGCTTCGAAGAACAAAACTTACACAGCGCAGAGCTCGCCGATCGCGCAGGTAAGGTCTATAAAAAACTCGTAACCTTTTTAGGTAGTCTGGAAAACGTTGGCAAACAGCTTGATCGCGCACGCGAGTCTTATGATCAGGCGATGGGTCAACTGGTGCACGGTAAAGGCAATTTGATTACACAGGCGAAAGATTTTGAAAGACTGGGTGTTTCCGTGCAAGCCGCTTTACCGGAAAATTTATTGGCGCGTGCTGCGCTCGAACTTGAGCATCATGTTGAACCAGATCCTATAGAAGATCTGATTGCGCCAGGTGGGTCTAGATAAATTTTGTTACAAAAAAGTGTTGTGATGATTTGTCGGTTTACGGTTTTTGCGTATTGAGTCTTGGGTACAATCTCACTACCATCTTTCTTTTTGATGGATTTCATGATGGCTACTATGCAAGCAAAAATGGCTAATTTCGAAGCATTTCAAATTGATACGTGTGACCGGCTCGCGCGTATTGAAACGCGTATGGATACATTCGCCACCAAAGAAGATCTGAAAGAGCTCAAAGCAGAACTCAAATCAGATATCAAAGAACTCAAAGCGGATCTTTATAAAAACTTGCACGGCATGACATGGAAACTAATAGGGAGTGCATCCTCGCTAGTCGCGATCGTATATTTCATTGCCAAAACCGTGCACTGACTGACGTCTAGTCCTTATTTTGCTCAACCACCATATGCGTATGTGCAGCTTTCAATAGCGGGCACGCTACGCCTTTTTCCACACCACGCTTAATCATTTCACCGAGAATATGTTCGTGCTCGGTCAAATTGCCCTGAATCAAGTCACGCATCATCGAGGCGGCAAAGCTCGAACCGACTTTCGTCAACAACTCAATTGAACGCTTTTGCGCAGAGTCCTTGGTAGGAAAGCCATTTGCTACAGCGATTGCACATGTCTCGGCATAAAAACTCGTCATTGTTTCCACGCCCCAGGGAGCAGAAGCGATCTTGCCAACATGTCCTCTGCATAGCGTCGTCATGCCAGCCAGCGTCGACAGATAGACCCATTTGTCCCAGAGTGATTGCTCAATGTTTTCACTGTAGAGCTTATCAAAAGCCGCTTTTTCACAGAGTGCGAAAAAATCTCTCGCTAATTTCTCGTGAGCGGCGGAGCGATGGCCTACGGTTAGCGCACCTAAGTCTGTCAGTTGCTTGACTGCGCCTGTGCTGGAGATCGTCGCTGCAATCTGTGCGACTCCGCCCATGACACGATCTTTGCCGAATTTTTCATCCAGTGTCTGGATATGGCTCAGGCCATTCAGGAAGGGCAGGAATACTCCTTTTGCACTGGCGGGTTCAACAGAGGCCAGGGCGTCTTCAAAGTCAAACGCTTTTGGGGCCAGCACAATCAGATCGTATTCGGGTTTGAGTTGTTCACGCGTAACTGTTTTGGGCTGGATAGTGAACGTTTCTTTTGGGGTTTCAATGACCAGGCCTTCTGCTTGAATCTTTTTATTGCGTTGATCTCGCAATAAAAAAGTCACATCAGCCCCCGCCTGAATCAGACGTGCACCAAAATAACCGCCTACGCCGCCTGCACCCAAAATTAGAATTTTCATGTTGATTTGTTGTGTTTGTAAATTGAAGATGTTGTTGTGTCGCAATCTTTGCACATTTCGGGTCCTTTTGCCTCACATTTATCCCCTCAACTTGTTACAGTATGCGGATATTGAGCGGTATCCAAGCCGCCTCGACTGGAGACTTTGTAATGAAAAGAATATTTAGTAACGGTTTGTCCCGCACGCTGGCGAAAGCCTTAGGTATCTTGTCGCTCTGTTTCAGTGCACAGGCCTTAGCGCAGACCTATCCTAATCAGCCCATTACGCTTATCCTCCCGTACCCTCCAGGCGGTAGTGCCGATTTTCTGGCGCGTCCCATGCTTGCTGAATTACAAAAAAAACTCGGTCAGACCGTAATCATTGATTACAAGGCCGGTGCGGGCGGCACCATTGCGACGAGCGCGTTGGCTCGCTCCAAACCTGATGGCTATACGATTTTGATGGTGTTGGCCGCTCATGCGATTAATGACTCGCTCTATCCGTCTCTGCCGTATGACACACGCAAAGATTTTGCTCCGGTGTCGCTGGTGGCTCGCTTACCACTTTTGCTTGTGACGCGTCCTAGTCTGCAGGTGAACTCAGTTTCTGAGTTGATTGCTTATGCCAAGGCGAATCCAGGTAAGTTGAGTTATGGTTCCGCTGGAAACGGCAACACGAGTCACTTAGCGGCAGAAATGTTTCAGACCGCGACAGGTACCAAAATGGAACATATTCCCTACAAAGGGAGTGGTCCGGTGGTGGTGGCGTTGTTAGGTGGGGAGATCGACTTAACATTTGACAGTTTCTCTACCTCTTATCCACATGTACCCACAGGCAAGTTCAAAGCCTTGGCCGTCGCAGGCGCAAAGAGAGCTCCCTTGCTCCCTGCTGTTCCGACAATTTCTGAATCAGTCCCTGGTTTTGTGATCGATGGCTGGTATGGCATTTTGGCGCCGGCTGGTACCCCTAAACCTGTAGTCGACAAATTGAGCAAAGCTTTTAACGAAGCGGCGAATACGCCTTCAGTCAAGGCGCAATTGAACGCGAGTGGCTATGATGTCGTGGGTTCGACCCCAGAGGTGTTTGCCAAGACCATAGAGGATGATTTGGTTGTTTGGGGCAAGGTCGTCAAAGAGTCGGGTGCGAAAGTCCAGTAAAGTATTTATATTTCTCGTATCCGGCTACGTAAATCGCTGAAGTCTACTGCGCCAAGTAAAGCCATGTTTCTGTAGATTTCAGCTTGTAGCAGTCCGATCGCTTGGGTGACGCCTGCCTGCCCCCCCATGACTGCTGCATAGAGGAAGGGTCGGCCAATAAATACGTGTTGTGCGCCGAGTGCCAGCGCCTTGAGCACGTCCGTGCCTCGCCTCACACCTGAATCCATCATCACTGGCATCGATCCTGCTGCACGCGACATTTCTTCAACCATTGCCAGCGGTGCGATGGTGCAGTCGAGTTGTCGGCCGCCATGATTTGATGCGATTACACCATCCAGACCTAATTCCCTTGCTCGTGTGACATCCTCAGGATCCAGAATTCCTTTGAGCACGAGCCGATGCTTCCAGACGTCCCGGATGTGTTTGAGTGACTCCCAATTGAAATTATCCCTTCGATGAAGGCGTAGTCCTGCTCGCGAGAGCATGGGGATGGGCTCTCCACCGAAATTTTCGAAGTGTGGCATCCCTTCAGTCAGGATGGGACGTATAAAGTTGCTGAGCAACCAACGGGGCTGGCTCAAGCCATCCGCCAGTAACTTAAAGCTTGGTCGCAAGGGTGACGTATAGCCATTGCGCACATCGTTTTCCCTGTTCGCACCTACGGCAACGTCGGCGGTGATGATGAGTGTACGAAAACCACTGTTTTCCACGCGCTGGATCAGGCTTAGATTGTCTGCGACCTGTGCGGTCAGATAGGCTTGAAACCATGACGATTCATTGACTGCAATCACATCCTCCATTCTGCGCAGTGAAGCGCCACTGAGGACGAAAGGAATATTTGCTGCGGCGGCGGCACGAGCCAGCATACGGTCGGCATCTGCTACGGCAACGGCCATCGCTCCCATCGGTGCGATGGCAAAGGGCGCACTCCACGTGCGTCCGAATGTTTGTGTTTCAGTACTCCGCTCGGTCGTATCGACCATCACGCGGGGCAGTAATTTGTATTGATTAAAGGCTTCTCGGTTGCTCTGAACCGAAACTTCGTCCTCGGCTCCTCCCTGGATAAAACCAAAGATGCACTTTGGTAGCCTTTTCTGGGCGGCCTTCTCAAAGTCCAGCAGGTTCAGGATTGGATTCTTCATAGTTTCAGTGCGCAAGCTTATTTTCCCAAAAACTACTTAATGGCAGGGTGTCTGTCAATACCCTTGGGCTGCGTTAGACTAGCGGTATCGGGAAACATGCGTTTCGCTGGTAGGAGATCGGTTTGAAAGATACCTGCGTGTTAATTACAGGTGCCACCAAGGGCATAGGGTGGGCATTGAGCAAGCGTCTTTCAGACGCTGGGTGTCATGTCGTTGGTATCGCACGCAATACCGCTGAGATCGATTTCCCAGGTTATTTGTATGAGTGTGATTTGTCGGATGCGGGGCAAACCGAAGACGTCTTGCGTACCATTCGTGACAAATTTCCTGTCGATGCCGTAGTCAATAACGTTGGCTCCAATATTTCACAACCACTGGGATCGGTCGAATTGACCGCATTGTTTGAAACCTTTGACCTCAATGTCCGTACTGCTGTGCAGGTGACACAGGCTTTTGTCGAGTCGATGAAATTGCGTCGAAGTGGCAGGATTATCAATTTATGCAGTTTGGCGGTGCGCGGCGCGCGTGATGCCACTAGCTATGCCGCAGCGAAAAGTGCCATTATTGGTTGCACGCGAACCTGGGCGCTCGATCTTGCTGAATACGGAATTACGGTCAATGCGGTTGCCCCGGGTGCGATTGATACTGAGTTATTCATGAATGCCATGCCTCTGGGGGATACGAGTGTGCAGACAGCCAATATGGTGCCAATGGGACGTCTAGGCACTGCGAATGAAGTCGCTGCGCTGATTGCATTTTTGCTTTCCGAGGAGGCAGGATTTATTACCGGTCAGGTGATCGGCATTGACGGTGGCGGCAGCTTGGGCAGCACTTCATAGTATTTCATGGCAAAAGTTAAAACCCTTTTCGCATGTTCAGAATGTGGTGGTGTCAGTCCCAAGTGGACCGGGCAATGCCAGCATTGTCATGCCTGGAATACCCTCGAAGAGTCTCGCGATCCTGTTGTAACCGGTCAGAGTGAGCACCGCTACGCTCCGCTAGCGACCTCCAGCCCCGTGCGCAGTCTTTCTGATGTTGAGGCTCTGGAGTTGCCACGTATCTCCACTGGCATTGCAGAGTTTGATCGAGTACTGGGTGGTGGTCTGGTCGCAGGCGCAGTTGTCCTGATAGGTGGGGATCCTGGTATTGGTAAATCCACATTATTGTTGCAGGCACTTGTTGCGATGGCAGGAAGCCAGCGCGTGCTCTACGTGACGGGTGAAGAGTCTGCAGAGCAGGTCGCACTGCGTGCACGCAGGCTGGGTTTGCCCGGTGCGGCAGTAGATTTGTTTGCAGAAATTCGTCTTGAAGCGATCCAGGCAGCTTTGCTTGAGCAAAAGCCCGCGGTAGCTGTGATCGACTCCATCCAGACGGTGTATTCGAGTGAATTAACCTCTGCACCTGGTTCGGTCTCTCAGGTCAAGGAATGTGCAGCACAATTGACCCGCCTTGCTAAACAGGCCGGCATCCCGATCGTCATGATCGGGCATGTGACCAAGGATGGCACGTTGGCTGGGCCACGGGTGCTTGAGCATATTGTCGATACAGTTTTGTATTTCGAAGGCGATACACATTCATCTTTTCGTCTGATCCGCGCGTTTAAAAATCGTTTCGGTGCCGTCAATGAGTTGGGTGTCTTTGCCATGACTGATCGTGGCTTGCGTGGCGTGTCCAACCCGTCTGCCTTGTTTTTGTCTCAACATCCTAATGAAGTGTCTGGTACGTGTGTGATGGCCACTCAAGAGGGGACGCGTCCTTTACTCGTTGAAATTCAGGCCTTGGTCGATAGTGCCCATGTGCCAAACCCACGCCGGTTGTCGGTCGGTCTTGAGGGTAACCGCCTTGCCATGTTACTGGCAGTATTAAATCGACACGCAGGTGTGTCGACCTCTGATCAGGATGTGTTTGTCAATGCCGTGGGGGGAGTACGTATTACAGAGCCTGCCGCTGATTTGGCCGTGTTGCTTGCAATTATTTCATCGTTGCGAGATCGGCCTTTGCCTAAAGGACTGATCGCTTTTGGTGAGATCGGTCTGGCCGGAGAGATCAGACCTGCGCCGCGCGGGCAGGAGCGTTTACGCGAAGCAGCCAAGCTGGGATTTTCTCTTGCCATCATTCCAAAAGCCAATGCTCCGCGTCAGCCAATCGAGGGGCTCGAGGTGATCGCTGTAGACCGCTTGCAAGATGCGCTCGATCAGCTGAGACAGAAATGATGTCACTTTGGATAGTGCTGCCAACGTTGCTGCCAGCTCATTACCGAGTTTATTCAGCTGATCACTCTGATTAATGAACTTGAAAAATATTCAACTATCTTGCAAACAAGCTTGGCGTGACGCGCGAGCTGGAGATTTGCGCTTATTGTTTCTTGCCGTGCTGGTTGCCGTCGCGGCCGTGACGAGTGTTGCGTTTCTCTCCGATCGCGTCGGTCGTGCGCTTGAACGTGACGCTTTGCAGATGTTAGGTGCAGATCTTGTACTGGAAGCCGATGCACCCATACCGAACAACATGCTTGAGCAAGCCAAATCACGCTCACTCAAGGTCGCTAAAACTTATCAGTTCCCCTCCATGGTTGGTTCTGCAGAAAAAGTACAGTTAGCCTCTGTCAAAGCGGTCGATCAGACTTATCCGTTGCGTGGGGCCTTGCTCACCACCTCACAAGTTGGTGCTGACAGCCAGTCGACAACTGAATCACCTGCAGTAGGCGAGGTGTGGGTAGACCCCCAAATTCTTGCTCAGACGGGCCTGAGCGTCGCAGACTTGCTAAAAGTTGGTGCCCTTCAGCTAAAAATTGCGCGTGTCATTACCTACGAGCCTGATCGTGGCCCGCAGTTTGTCAATCTGGCTCCACGTGTAATGATGCGCGCGGAAGATCTGGATCGTAGCGGATTAGTCGGTCCTGGTAGTCGGGTAGGCTATGCATTGCTCGTGGCAGGCGAGGGCGCTGCGATCGAAGACTACAGAACATGGTTGAACAGCAGACTGAGCGCAGGTCAAAAAATCGTTTCAGTCGAGTCTGGGCGTCCAGAAATCCGACGTTCGCTTGATCGTGCGCAGCAGTTTTTATCTTTAGTTGCGATGCTCGCGGTTTTGATTGCGGCCGTCGCGGTCGCCCTGGCCGCAAGGCGTTTTGGACAACGCCATCGTCAGAGTGTGGCGGTGATGCGCTGCCTTGGCGCAACTCAGCGCGCGGTCACAACGATTTTGCTGGGTGAGTTTTTGATTGTGGGTGTAGTGGGTGCGGTCGTGGGGACCTTGATTGGCTGGGGGGCGCAGTATCTGATGATTCAGGGTCTGGGTGGCTTGCTGGGAACAGATTTACCCAATGCTGGCGCTATCCCTGCACTTCAGGGTTTATTTGCAGGAATCTGGTTGTTGTTCGCCTTTGCCTGGCCTCCTTTGCAGGCTCTTCGAACTGTACCGCCTTCGCAGATTTTCAAGTCCACACATACACCGTTTCCATTGCAAAGCTGGCTCGGGAGTTTGCTGGGAATTTTTGGATTTGCCTTGCTGATGTGGTGGGTCGCACGCGATTTGAAGTTCGGTGTTGGGCTGGCAGCAGGGTTTCTTGTCGCGACCTTATTATTTGCGGCCTTGACGAGCTTAGCTCTGTACGGCTTGTCAAAATTTCGTGGGTATCTGCAGAACTATCCTGTCTTACGCTTTGCACTCGCAGGTGTGGTGCGTCGACGCGCCGCTACGATTGCTCAGACAAGTGCTTTAGCTGTTGGCATGATGGCTATATTGTTACTGACAATCGTTCGAACGGATTTAATTGCCGGTTGGCAACGCACCTTACCGGCGGATGCACCTAACCGTTTTTTGATTAATGTGCAGGACGACCAAAAAGATGCTGTGCAAAAACGCCTTGTCGAGTCAGGATTAGCTGGCGTGAGTCTCTCTCCCATGGTGAGGGGCAGGTTGGTCGCCCGCAATGGGATTCAGTTGAGTGCCGATGATTACGATGATGCGCGAGCGCAACGACTGATTGATCGCGAATTTAATCTTTCCTACACAGATGTTTTAGCTGACCCAAGTCAGATCATCAGTGGGCGTGAACTCGATCCTGCCGCCGCCGAAGTTTCACTAGAAACTGGGCTTGCTAAAACACTGCGCCTCAATTTGGGTGATCAGCTTGAATTTGATGTGGCAGGCCAGCTTGTTACTGTAAAGGTCACTAGCATTCGGCGCGTCGACTGGGACTCGATGCGAGCCAATTTTTTTGCCATCATGACGCCTCGTGCGCTCAAAGATGCTCCGCAAACATGGATGACTGCTTTTCATGTTGATCCACCACAGGCCGGGGTCGTTCAACAGCTGGTGACTCAATTTCCAAATCTGACTGTATTTGATGTTGGAGCGATTTTGGCTCAACTTCAGTCAATTCTTGATAAAGTTGCCGTGGCGGTACAGGGATTATTTGTATTTTCTGTACTCGCAGGTGCGATTGTTCTGGCCGCTGCTTTATCCGCCACACGCGATGAGCGTGTGCACGAGTCCGCGTTACTCAGAGCTTTTGGTGCGACACGTCAGCAACTGGCGCACGCTCAGCGTATCGAGTTGCTTGCTATCGGTGCCATGGCCGGCGTCCTGGCAGCAGGGGCTGCAAGCTTAACCGCCTGGGGGTTGTCGGTATGGGTGTTTGAGTTTGATATGAAATTTTCCCTTTGGCCTTGGTTGCTGGGAGTCTCTGTTTGCATGCTCGGAGCATGGCTGACTGGAGCACTGACTTTACGGGGCGTGCTGAATACTCCACCGTTGGCTATTTTGAGACATGTTTGAACGCACGGTTTATTCATATGACTGATACGACGACTGATACACAATCTGACTCTGCCCCGGTTGATCCGAATTCTGTTTTTGCAGTGCTTGGGGGAGAATCGGGTATCCGCGCGTTAGTCGATCGTTTTTACGATGTGATGGATATTGATCAGGACCTGAAAGTTTTACGTGATGTCCATGGTGCTTCGTTGATCGGTGCACGGGATAAACTTTACTGGTATTTGTGTGGATATTTTGGCGGACCACAGCACTATATCGAGCGTTTTGGTCATCCCCGCCTGCGAGCTCGCCATCTGCCTTATTCAATCGGTATCAAAGAGCGCGATCAATGGTTGCTCTGTATGGCACGTGCCATGCAAGATCTGGCTTATCCGACCGAACGTATTGATCGAATGCTGGAGATTTTTTTCGGCGTTGCTGACTGGATGCGTAACCGTGACGATTGATCTTTCACGCACAAGCGTTTTATCTGCTGCGCAAGGCGTCATTTGTTATGACAAGCTTCTTGATATCACGCATGATTCACCGACTGAAAATTTTTATAGCCTCGCTCACTGGTTTGATCCTGTAAATCCTGGTCTGCAGGCACAACCAGTGCAAGCAGGTGGTCGTGCGGCCGCCTGGTTTATTGAAATAGGTGCTCAGGCATGCGTGTTGCGTCATTATCGTCGCGGCGGATTAGCAGCCAGATTTTTACGCGATCAATATCTCTGGACTGGTGCTGCGCGTAGTCGTGCGTTCGTTGAATTTTCAATCATGCAATCTCTGTGGCTCTCCGGTTTTTCCGTGCCACAACCTTTGGCCGCAGCGGTCTGGCGTCATGGTTTGAGTTATCGGGCGGCCCTGATCACTGTAAGGGTGCCAGGTGCAACACCGCTTGCCCAGGTCGCGGATCCTGCAGTTTGGGCGCAGGCGGGCCGTGAGATTGCAAAAATGCATCATGCGCAGGTCTGGCATGCTGATTTGAATGTATTTAATGTTTTGGTTGATCAACAGTTGCATGTATGGCTCATTGACTTTGATCGTGCCAAAGCAGGGAATGTTAGTGCTGGGCGCAGAGCAGAAAATTTAGCCAGATTGTTACGCTCTGTGCGTAAAGTCTGTCCGCAATTTGAACAGAGTTGCTGGCCGGAACTGACCAAGGCTTATGCTTTGCAGGAACAGGCACAGGAACAGGAACAAGCACAAGCAAACGCAAACGCAAAGATTGGAGGGCAGTAAAATGGAAGTCATGGTCTATGGTTTAAGTCAGTGCAGCACTTGTGTCAAAGCGCGCGCCTGGCTCGAGGCGCATCAGGTTGCGCATGCGTTTCAGGATTACCGAGCGGTACCCGTTGCCCCCGCTGTACTCAAAAAATGGGCCCAAGAACTTGGCGGCTGGGAAAAACTAGTTAACCGAGCATCGATGACTTGGCGTAATCTCGATGCCTCACTTAAAGAACCTGCAACCGATGCACAGTGGCTGGCGCTGATTGCCGACTATCCAGCTTTGATTAAACGCCCTGTAACTGTGTATGCTGATGGTTCTGTGACTGTAGGCTTTAACGAAAAACGTTATTTAGAAAAATTCTAGACGGAAATATTCATGCTTTCACAACAAGATCTCAAACAGCAGGCTGCAGATGCTGCCTTGCAATACATCGCTCCACTGATGACGAGTGATGCAGTGATCGGAGTCGGGACCGGTTCAACCGCTGACTTGTTTATTGACGGGTTGGCACAGTTTCGTGGGAAGTTCCGAGGCGCGGTGGCAAGTTCCGAACGCAGCGCAAAACGCCTAAGCGAGTTGGGGATATTGGTTCTTGATCTCAATGATGTCGACACCATGCCTGTTTATGTCGATGGTGCAGATGAAATTAATGCTCAACTCCATATGATTAAGGGTGGGGGTGGAGCGTTGACCCGTGAAAAAATCGTTGCCTCCGTCGCTAAACAATTCGTTTGTATAGCTGACGAGTCAAAGCTTGTTGAGGTTTTAGGACGCTTTCCGTTGCCGATTGAGGTGCTGCCAATTGCGCGTCAGGCCGTTGCGCGTGTCGCGGTGAGTCTTGGCGGCGTGCCAAAGTTGCGCGATGGTTTTATTACGGATAACGGTAATCAGATTCTGGACGTCTCAGGGCTTTCAGTCAAAGACGCCTGTGCCCTAGAGTTAGCACTCAATAATGTCCCAGGTGTTGTGACAAATGGTCTTTTTGCGATACGTCCTGCAGATGTTGCATTATTGGCGACCCAATCGGGTATCCGGCGCTTGTAATAGGGCGTTTGTGACAATTTCTGTGACATTCATCAAACTGTCATAGTGCGGTTTTAGAATACATTATCCAAATCACCTTTGATCGAGTTGCACCATGACCGAACACACCAATAAGCAGTTTGATGCCGATCTTCAGCGTATCCGCACAGAGTTATTGCAGATGGGCGGTTTGGTCGAATCCATGATCCAAGACGCAATGGATGCACTGGGACTCGGCGAACTGAGCCTGGTTGAGCGCGTCAAAGAGCGTGAAAAAGAAGTGAATCGCCTGGAAGTCGACATTGATGAGCGAGTTACTCAAATTCTCGCCCGTCATCAGCCTGCTGCGATTGATTTGCGTACTTTGCTGGCGGTCACCAAAATGCTCACTGATATGGAGCGTTCGGGTGATGAGGCAGAAAAGATCGCGACCATGGCTCGCCGCCTGCATGAAGATGACCGTCGCTTTATTCCTGTCATCGAATTGCGTCACATGGCTAACTCCATTATCACCATGATGCGCCAGGTGATGGACGCCTTTGCACGTCATGATTCGATTCTCGCTGCTGCGGTGGTTCGCAGTGATAAAGAGGTCGATAAGGAGTGGAAGTCAGCACTGCGCAACCTGATTACTTACATGATTGAAGATCCACGCACGATTTCCCGCGCAATTGATCTGCTGTTCATCGCACGCTCCATGGAGCGGATCGGCGATCACTGTAAAAATATGGCTGAACGCGTGATTTACATGGTGCACGGCTCAGACGTCCGTCATAAGGGTGTCAAAATGGCTGAGCGCATTGCACGCGGTGAAGAGGAACTGATTGCTGTGGCCAAGACAGAGATTGAAGACGCTGCTAAATAGTAATTAGTTGTATTTAAAGTAAAAAAACCAGCTTTTTAAAGCTGGTTTTTTTATTCTAAAGTGTTGTCACCGAGTCAGGCAGAAGGCGGAACGAACCCCTGCGCCTCAATATCACCACCTTCGAAGAGGAATTTCACCATTTGTTCTTTGAGGTATTTACGTGCACGTGTATCTGCGAGATTCAGGCGATTTTCATTCACCAGGCGTGTCTGGATGCCCATCCACTCTTCCCAGGCTTCTTTGGAAATACTTTGCCAGATTTTGGTGCCTAATTCTCCTGGGTATGGGGGGAAATCCAGACCAGGGGCATCTTTATTAAGTTTTACACACTGTACGGAACGGCTCATTTCTTAATCCTGCTCATATTTGTGTTGATGTCGTATTGTAGGTGTCTTGTAGACATCATGACGTCATGACCCTGTGGCTCATAGGCGTTTGATGAAAACCAGGCTGTTTCTGGAGCGGTTGTAATGGGCTTGCTTTTCTTTTGGCAGGTCCGCCACGCCGCCTTGCACAAAGCCGCGTTTGATAAACCAGTGGGAGGTCCGGGTGGTCAGTACAAACAGGCGTTTTGCTCCTTGGGCGCGGGCACGCGACTCCATATGGCGCAGCAAAATCTCACCTTCCCCCGTGCCTTGCCACTCGGGGTGAACAATCAGACAACCCATTTCAGCCATCTGGTCTTTAGGGAAATCATGCAGTGTTGCGCAGCCATAAATCACGCCGTCGTGCTCAAGCACTGTGAAATTTTCTACATCACGTTCGATGATCGCACGGCCACGGGTGACTAGTGTGCCGTCTTGTTCCAGAGGCTCAATCAGTTGGAGAATGGCACCGACGTCATCAATCGTCGCAGGGCGTAAATCATCAAGGGTATCTTCAACGACCATGGTGCCCACACCGTCGTGGGTGAAAATCTCAAGTAAAACAACCCCATCAAGGGTGAAGGGAACCAAATGGGCTCGTGTCACACCGCGTTTCACCGCGCGGGAGGCATAGTGCAGATAAAAAGCGGTATCCTGATCAAGCTCACCATTAGCGAGCAGTGCATCGGCATCGAGACGCGCAAGTTCTGTATCCACTGTACCGTCAGGAGAAATGACACCTGGAGTTTCAGTCAGGAAGATGAGTTTTTCCGCACGTAAACCGGTTGCCACGCTGGTAGCAAGCTCTTCCATGGATAGGTTGAATGCCTCACCCGTGGGTGAAAAGCCCAGTGGAGAAAGCAATACGATAGAGCCGCGTTCAATGGCGTTACGCAGCGCATCGATATCGATCTTGCGGACCTGGCCGGTGTGTTTATAGTCGACCCCATCGATGATGCCAGTGGGTCTTGCTGTGACAAAATTCCCTGAAATGACGCGAATCTGGGCGTGGGACATCGGGGTGTTAGGTAAGCCCTGGCTAAATGCGGCTTCGATATCGAGTCGAATTTCTCCAGCAGCCTCTTTGGCGCACTCAAGCGCGTCGGCATCCATCGGTGCGCGACCACGGTCAAACTGCTGGTGAAAACCTTTCAGGCGTAACTGTTCGTTGACCTGTGGCCGAGAGCCATGGACCAGAATGAGTTTGATTCCAAGCGCTGAAAGCAGGGATAAATCCTGCACAAGTGTGTTGAGCACGTTCGCTTGTACTAACTCCCCGCCGAAGGCCACCACAAAGGTCTTGCCTCGAAAAGCATGCACGTAAGGTGCAACCTCTCTGAACCAGCGTACAAACTGGGCAGCTGCAAATTCAGGGGCTTCCTGGGCGGATACGGTGTCTGGTTCCTGATTATCTTGCATGGCGTGTTGCGTCTGAGGCCTTATGAGAAGCTAAAAAATAAGTAGCATTCAACGATTAATTTAAAGTTGAAGGCCCAGCCGGACAAACGACTGTGATTTAAATTTTATAATGGTCCGTTCACCGGATCAGAAAATATGCCCGAATCAAAGCCCTTGGCGGGTAATACATCCCAAAGCGTTGTCAATTCCCCACGTCAGGCCCCCAAAATCACCTATCCAGAGGATTTGCCGGTCTCTGCACGTCGCGAGGAAATTGCGCGCGCTATCGCTTCGCATCAGGTGATTATTGTGAGTGGCGAGACCGGTTCAGGTAAAACAACTCAGTTACCTAAAATCTGTCTGGAGCTTGGCCGGGGCTTGAGTAAGATGATCGGGCACACTCAACCCAGACGCATTGCGGCAAGTTCCGTTGCGCGCAGGATCGCAGACGAGCTCAAGACCTCCCTTGGTGAGTGGGTCGGGTATCAGGTCCGTTTTCAGGATCGCAGCAGTGCAATGACGTCGATCAAGCTGATGACTGATGGTATTTTGTTGGCAGAGTCTCAGCGCGATCCTATGCTCAGGCGGTACGACACGATCATTATCGATGAGGCGCACGAGCGTAGTCTGAATATCGATTTTCTACTGGGATATCTGAGGCAGTTGCTGCCCAGACGTCCCGATCTCAAGCTCATCATTACTTCAGCAACGATTGATGCGAAACGTTTTGCAGAGCATTTCGCGGATGCGCGTGGTAAGCCCGCACCCGTTATTGAGGTATCTGGCCGGTTATATCCAGTTGAAATTCGTTATCGCCCCGTGCAGGATCCTGAGGCTGTAGCACTGGCATCAGGCGCTCACACACAAGCGCCTAACGCTTCGGCACCGAATTCTTCCTTATCGGATCGTAGTCTGGCGCGTGACGAAGAACGTGATCTGATTAATGCGCTAGTTGAAGCCGTAGACGAGTGCGCGCGTGTTGGTCCTGGCGATATTCTGGTGTTCCTGCCGGGAGAGCGTGAAATACGCGAGGCGGCAGAGTCTTTGCGCAAGCATCACCCCCCGGGAACGCAGGTGTTACCGCTTTATGCCCGACTCTCCCAGGCTGAGCAAGAGGAAATTTTCCGGCCACAAACCAGCGCACGCAGAATCGTGCTGGCGACTAACGTAGCAGAGACTTCACTAACTGTCCCTGGTATACGTTTCGTGATTGATAGCGGCCTGGCTCGGGTCAAACGCTATTCCTGGCGCAACAAGGTCGAGCAGTTAAGGATTGAACCGGTGAGCCAGGCTTCTGCGAATCAGCGGGCAGGGCGTTGCGGTCGACTCGGGCCGGGGGTGTGCGTCAGACTGTATAGTGAGCAAGAGTTCAAAGATCGTGCCGCCTTCACGGATCCAGAGATTCTGCGCTCCTCGCTTGCCAGTGTGATCCTGCGCATGAAAGCGCTTAAGCTTGATGAGATCGAGACCTTTCCCTTTGTGGACCCACCCTCGGGTCGGGCGATTGCTGATGGTTATCACTTGTTGCAAGAGCTCGGGGCAATTGATCCGGAATCGAGTCAGCCGGGTGTCCTGACCGCGACGGGGCGGGCGCTTGCGAAGCTGCCTGTTGATCCGCGAATCGGTCGCATGATTTTGGCCGCCAAAGATCAGCACTGCATGACGGAAATGCTGATTATTGCCGCAGCACTCTCTGTGCAGGACCCACGTGACCGGCCCATGCAAGCCCGCGAAGCAGCAGAGCAGGCCCATGCAAAATTTGCCGATGATAAATCTGAATTTATTTCCTACATCAAACTCTGGCGCTGGTATCACGAGCAGGTGTCACATAAGGCGTCACAACGCAAACTGGTTGGGCAGCTCCGCCAGCAGTTTTTATCACCTGTACGTTTGCGTGAGTGGCATGATATTCACAGGCAGCTGCACGAACTGGTCGCCGAGCTCGGTTGGCGCTTGAATCCGACCGATGCAACATTTGAGCAACTGCATCTGGCACTCATGTCAGGTCTGTTGGGTAATCTTGGCTTGAAATCAGAAGAGTCTGGTCATTACCTTGGAGCGCGTGATATCAAGTTCTGGATTCATCCTGGTTCACGCATGCTTAAAAAAGCAGGTAAATGGATCATGGCTGCAGAGCTGGTTGATACCAGTAAAGTCTATGCGCGCTGCGTGGCAAAAATTGAACCCATCTGGATTGAGCGTGTCGCGAAACACCTGATACGTAAAAGCTGGTCCGATCCACGCTGGGAAAAAAAGCTAGGACAGGTCGTTGCGAATGAAAAAGGAACGCTGTATGGTCTGAACATCTATTCCGGACGACGGATGCATTACGGTCCACTTGCACCTGCGCAAGCCCGTGAAATTTTTATTTTGCAGGCTTTGGTCCCTGGTGAAATCGAGACTAAGCTGCCATTCGTCGCACATAATCGCAAACTAATATCCCAGATTGAACATCTGGAGCATCAGACCAGGCGCCCTGATATTTTGGTCGACGACAGCCTGATTCAGGCCTTTTACGATCAGTTGTTGCCTCCGGAAATTTATCAGACTGCCACACTTGAACATTGGTATAAGGGCTTGTCTAAGGAGGATGCGCAGGCACTGATGCTGACGCGCGATGCGCTGATGCGTCATGAAGCGGCGGGTGTGACGACCGATGTCTTTCCCAAGGTCATGGAGTGGCAGGGTGTACGCCTTGCTGTGGATTATCATTTTGAGCCTGGTTCACCTAAAGACGGTGTGACCATGACAGTACCTCTGTATTTTTTAAATCAGATGGAGGCCGCCCGCTGCGAGTGGCTAGTACCCGGCATGGTCAAAGAAAAAGTTCAACTGCTGATCAAGTCACTCCCTCAAAAATTGCGTCGTCACTGTGTGCCATTGCCTGATTATGCAGCGGGTTTTTACGATCGCTGGTTTGACAAGCTTGCTGCACCACCAGGAAGTTTGGTCGATGCAATTATTCAGGATATGTGGACGCAACTCAAAGTACGGCCACTGGTTGGTGATTTCAAACTGGAGACGTTGCCCGCCCATCTGTTCATGTCTTTCAAGGTGATTGATGAGCACGGCCGCATGCTCAGCGCTGGACGTAATTTGGCTCAAATCAAGGCGGAACTGGGTAAGCAGGCGCAGGCCACTTTTCAGCAACTAGCGGGTCGTGATCAGGAGGTTGCGAGCGCGCTTGCTCATGATGAAATCACAGCCTGGAGCTTTGGGACGTTGCCTGAGCTCATGGAAATCAAACGTAAAAATTTAAGCGTGATTGGTTATCCGGCTCTGATTGATCAGGGGACGCATTGCACACTCGATGTGTTTGATGAAACGCATACAGCGCAGCTTGCGCATCACAAAGGTTTGCGTCGTCTTTTCCGCATTGCACTCAAAGATCAGGTTAAGTTTCTTGAGAAAAATATTCACGAGATGACCAAATTAGGCATGTTGTATTTGCCGTTGGGCACTCAGGAAAAATTGCGAGATCAGATCATCGATTGCGCCCTGGATCGGGCTTGTCTGCATCAACCCTGGCCTAAAGATGCTGAGACCTTTGAGGTGCGACGCCAGGAAGGCAAAGCCAAGCTCGGCCTGTTAGCGCAAGAGGTGGCACGTTTGGCCGGCGCAATATTGACTGAGTGGAATGCGGTAACACGCAAATTGCCGCAAGCAAAGCCTCACGCGGCCGCTTATCAGGATATACAGCAACAACTTGGTCTGCTGGTACCGGCCGGTTTCATTACAGATATTGCAGATGCGCAGCTTACGCACTTGCCGCGATATTTAAAAGCGCTTCTTGCACGTATTGATAAGTTGCGTACAGACCCCACACGTGATGCCAGACTGATGTCAGAGATGGCACCTTTATTCACGCAATATGCGCGCGCCCGCTCAGCGCTGAAAGGTGCGCCTGATGAAAAGCTTGATGAGTTCAGGTGGTTGCTGGAGGAGCTCAGGGTGGCGTTGTTTGCGCAGGAATTACGAACGCCTACCCCGGTTTCAGTCAAGCGGCTGCAAAAAGCCTGGGAGGCCATGCAGCGCTAAGGGTTACCAGCTAATAAAAAGATAAATCGCCAAAGCGATCAAACCGAACTTGGTCGCTTTGTAAGCAGTCCGATTGGCTTTTTTAAAGGCACGGCGCTTTTGGTCCAGTAGCCAGTGGTAGTGGGTTAGTTTGTTGATAAAGCCTGTTTGATCCGCCTCAGAGTTAGGCGAGCTGGCTGCCGACATGGCGACCTTGCCAAACCAGTGGTTAACGCTCTGCGCCCAACCCCAGATCAACGGACGTTCGACATCGCAAAACAGGATAATGCGATTTTTATCACTGCGGTTATAGGCATCGTGAACGTAGGTTTCATCAAAAATCACACCCTGACCGTCGCGCCAGCTGTGGCGAATGCCATCTACGTCTATGTAGCATTTATCATCGTTTGGCGTGGAAAGTCC
>CANCRX010000025.1 GCA_947380655.1 Alcaligenaceae bacterium
TTTTTACCCGCTGTCGCATAGTGAATATTGATCGGTCTGGCCCGCACAGCGTCGGCAAGCATTTCCCAGGTTTTAGAATAGCCAAGCACATCGCCATGGTGAAACTTATGCACGCAGTCCGAACCGGGTAACTCTGGAAATTCAATACCTGCAGGTTGATGCTGATGCTCCTGAGGATCACCCCCGATCGAGGCTAACCAGGCGTTGTTCTTACACATTTCATCAGCCCAGGCAGCAACCATATCGGCGGCAACCGGATAAGGCCCACACATCGCATTCAGATAAGCCGTAGCACTCTCAGGTGTTGAAGTATTGAGATAACCTTGCGCTGCGACCCGGGTGTTGCCACCCTCATGACCCAAAGGCGCTTTGTCGAGCAAAATAACTGTCGCACCTAGCTCGGCAGCTGTGATCGCGGCGGCTGCGCCCGCCCCACCGAAGCCCACTACGATCAGATCCGCCTGGTCATCCCATTGCATATCTTGAGTGGTTTGGCTCGTCATGGTTTGATCATTCCAATATCAGAGAAATATTTTTTATACCATTCGATTTCTGCGGGAAAACCTTTCTGCACATCGGGACCGCTCATATACGTATCTGGCAAATTGTATTTAACGAGCAGTGCTTTGAACTCTGCAGACTGGGCCACTTGTTTAAACGCAGCGCTGAGTTTATCGGCAATCGGATCCGGCAGCCCGGCTGGTGACACAATAATCATTCCGTTCGGTGGATTAGTCGGTGGGCAATTGATATCTTTCATCACCGGGATATCCATACGGGCAGGATCCCTCTCGTCTTGATGGAAAATAATCAGTTCCTTAAATTGACCTTGCTCAACCAGTGGCAAATGCGATCCGGAACCGGCAATGAAATCCACATGACTACCCATTAATGCCGTATTTGAATTTGCACCACCCTTGGTCGGCATATGCTTGAACGTCAAACCGTTGCAGCGGGCAAATGACTCCACTCCGACTTGTTGTTGCGTATGCGGACCACTCGAAGCGTACGTCATTCCTGGATGAGCCTTCGCGTAAGCAATAAACTCATTGACTGTTTTATACGGGGCATCCGCCCTGACAACCAGTCCACCAATATAAGAGGTGTACTGTATCAACACTCTGAAATCCTTCGGCGCATAGGCAAGCTTGACTAGCAAAGGACGTACAGTAATTGAACCGGTAGAAGTCGCCAGCAGGTTGTAGCCATCTGGTTTTTTAGTTGCTAGTAAACCATTGGCAACCGTCGCACCGCCACCCCCTTTATTTTCAATAGTAATCGGCACGCCTAATATTTTTTCAGCTCCTTGAGCGAGTGCTCGCGCAGTAATGTCAGTGGTCCCTCCGGCTGAAAATGCGACATACAGGGTAATCGGTTTGTCTGGATATGCCGCGATAGCCTGACTCAAACCAACGGTCAAGATACCTGCAAGCAAAGTAGAGACGATCTGTTTACAACGCATATTCAACCCTGAAGGAAAGTGAAAATTTTTACTTAGTTGTTTTCATCGGCATGTTCGACGAGCTTGCTTCTCTTTTTACGCACGCTCGGTAAGACCGCACTAATCAACAGTAACGCTGCAAGCAGCAAAAAGCCCGCTGCAATGGGACGGGTGACAAATATTGACATGCTCCCGCCCGAGATAATCAGGGACTGGCGTAGGGAGTCCTCCAGAATGGGACTCAATACAAAGGCTAGTACAAGCGGTGCAGGTTCATACTCAAATTTACGCATCAAGTAGCCAATCACACCGAACAGCAACATCAGATACAAATCCATTTCGCTGCTGTTAATCACATAGGCCCCAATCAATGCGATAAACAAGATGAGCGGGAATAACACGGCATATTGAACGCGCAGTAATTTCACCCATAAACCAATCAGGGGTAAGTTCAGCACTAACAACATAATGTTGCCCAAATACATGCTGGTGACTGTGCCCCAGAATAATTCAGGATTTTTCTCAATCATCATCGGTCCAGGCGTAATGCCATGGATCATGAGAGCTCCCAATAAAATACCCATCACGGCATTAGCGGGAACGCCGAGCGTGAGTAAGGGAATAAAAGCGGCCTGGGCCGCTGAATTATTTGCGGCTTCCGGGGCCGCCACCCCTTCTATCGCACCACGCCCAAAACGCTCAGGTGTTTTGGATAAACGTTTTTCAGTACCGTAAGAGATAAATGAGGCCAGTACCGCACCGCCACCGGGCAAAATACCCAGCAAAAATCCGGATAACGAACCCCGCAGGATCGGTTTGTATGAAGCCTTCCAGTCAGCGAGGTTAGGCAATAGATTTTTAACTCGATCAACCACAACCCCCTGTTTGATGGTTTGTTCAACATTGAGGAGGATTTCGGACACCCCGAATAAACCCATTGCTAAGGGAGCAATCCCCACCCCATCAAATAAATCAGGGATGCCAAAAGTAAAGCGCGGCAGTCCGGTCATGGTATCGAGCCCCACCACCCCAACCAGCACGCCAACACCCGCCATCATCAGAGATTTAACCATCGACTTCTGGGCCAGATACGTCAGGATAATCAAGCCCATGATCATTAACGCAAAGTATTCAGGCGGGCCAAATCTTAAAGCGAGTGAGGCGAGAGGCGGTGCCAACAGCATTAAGCCCAGTACACCGATGGTACCTGCGATGAATGACGCAAAGGCTGAAATACCCAACGCCGGACCCGCTCTGCCCTGCAGTGCCATTTGATGGCCATCAAGCGTTGTCACGACAGAAGCTGCTTCTCCAGGGATCCCCACCAGGATGGAGGTGGTTGATCCCCCGTATTGCGCGCCGTAATAAATACCGGACAACATGATGATGGCGGTGACGGGAGAAATTCCGAACGTAATCGGCAACAGGATTGACATTGCACCCACTGGCCCGAGTCCGGGCAACACACCAATCAGTGTGCCGATAAAACAACCTACAAAACAAAACAGCAGGTTATGCCACTGAAAAGCGACTGAAAGTCCGGTGAGAATATTGTCAAACAAATCCATGCTCTCCCCTCCCTCAGAAGCCGAAAATACCCGCTGGAAGCGAGATTTTCAGAACGGTTTTGAAAAGAAGATAGGTCCCACCGATCGTTACGGCGGGAACAAGCACCGAGGTTTTCCAGTCCAGCCCTTCGAGCCATTTCATGATGGAAAACAACAAGGCAAAACTGCAAATAAAAAAACCTAAGGTTTCAAACACCATAATAAAGACAGCGATCAAGATGGTGATCACGATCGCACGCTGCCATTTCACCCCTTGCCAAAGCTCTGAAACGCGTTTTTGTGAGGCAGGATCAGCGCGATACGACTGAACGAATACGATCAGTGCCATCAGTGCAACAAACGAGCCAGCAACAAAAGTGAGAAAACCTGAGCCTGGTTGTCCCATGTCACCTAGCCCTAAATCCAATGATCCATAGACTGCGGCCGCACCGAATATGAACCAGAACAGGCTTCCCACCCGTTCAGCATTCATCTCTCGCACCCTTGGGCATGATTATTCATTTGTCTCCCTTTATGCGGCACCGCAATATATCGTGTGCGCAATATTCTGGCGTTTCGCTCTGGGTCGAAATCGCAATATGTTTTAACCCATCCTAGGGGTTCGCTAATCTGTTGTCAACCATGCCACGTTGACAATGGGCTTGACCGCGCATTAATCTGCAGTGAAATTATTCAAAGAGTCTCAGGAGATCAGCATGTCAGATTTGCCCAAACGCGTCCGTATTCTGGAAGAAGGTCCTCGAGAGGGTTTTCAGATTGAAAAGGGACCTATCACCACGGCGCGCAAAATCGAGCTGATTGATAGCCTTTCAGAAACAGGGCTCGAGCAAATACAGGTCACCTCTTTTGTTAATCCGAATGCTGTCCCGACTATGGCCGACGCGGAGGAAGTCGCGCACGGCTTTACACGCAAAGAAGGTGTGCGCTACACAGGGCTGTGGCTCAATGACAAGGGTCTGGAGCGTGCGATTGCCACACAGAAACTCGACATCAAGGGCTCACTGTCTTTGACCGCCTCAGAAAAGTTTTTACTACGTAATCAACGTCGTACCCTTGCACAGAACGTGGAGGCCGTGCGCACCATCATCAATATGTTTAAACATTACAACGTGCCAATCAATCGCGGCAGTGTGATGGCGGCCTTTGGCTGTAATTTTGAAGGCGACATGCCGACCGCTAAAGTACTCGCGATGGTGCAGCAGTTACTTGACTTGGCCGAAGAAGCCGACATCACAATCGAAGTCCTGTCGCTGGCTGACACGATGGCCTGGGCGACTCCCGGCGGCATTCATCGCGTTGTGGGTGCGGTCAGAAATAAATACCCCGAGCTCGAGCTTTCACTGCACCTGCATGACACGCGCGGTATGGGGATCGCTAATGCCTACGCAGGCATGCAAATGGGCGTAAAAATCTTTGATGCAGCCGTAGCGGGTTTGGGTGGATGCCCCTTTGCTTCGCACTCTGGTGCCTCAGGTAACGTTTGTACGGAAGATCTGGTTTTCATGTGTCATGAGATGGGTATTGAAACAGGTATTGATCTGGAGAAAATAATCGCCTCCGGCCTGCTTGCTGAAGAAATCGTGGGTCATCCACTACCTGGCTCAGTGATGAAAGGCGGCTCGTTAGACAAGCTGCGTCAGAAAGTTGCCGCGGACATGTCAAAATGACCCAACTTACGCGTGAGCTCGGCGCCTTTGTTGCGCAACTAAAATATGAACACATTCCGCAAGCCGCACTTGATGTGATTCACATGGGTTTTGCAGACTGTGTTGGTGTGATGCTGGCTGGTCGTGAGGAACCACCCACTATTATTCTGACGGAGGTCCTACAGCCTGCACCAGGGCCCGCCAATCTAATGTTTACGCAGAAAACCGCCCAGGCGCCCGAAGCAGCATGGATTAATGGCGTCGCCGCGCACGCCTTGGACTTCGATGATGTTGCCATCAAAGGACATCCGAGTACGGTACTAGTTCCTGCGATCATTGCCGAAGCGCAAACCTTAGGATCTAGCGGCCGGGACATGATGGTCGCCTACGCAGCAGGCTACGAAGTATGGGCCGATCTGGCACGTCGTGAACCTGAACACTACCATTCAAAGGGCTGGCACCCCACAGGTATTCTCGGTGCAATCGGTGCCGCCGCCGCCTGTGCTTCGTTGCATAAACTTAATGCAGAGCAATGCGCAACCGCGATCTCGATGGGTGCATCCCAAAGTGCCGGCATCATGGCGAACTTTGGCACGATGACGAAACCTTTTCATGCCGGTCGCTCAGCCCAATCAGGCGTGATGGCAGCGAGGCTTGCTAAAGCAGGTTTTACCGCGTCACTGGATGCGCTGGAACACACACAGGGGTTTCTGGCCGCAGTCTCTCCCTCGGGAAAGATTGACGTTGACGCACCCGTAGACGCAAGTCGTGTATGGCGTCTGACGCAGTCCAAACTGTCCGTCAAAAAATACCCGCTCTGCTTTTGTACCCATCGCGCGCTTGACGGCATGCTGGACCTGGTCGCTGAACATAAAATCATCGCCGATCAGATTCAAAGCATTACTGCCATGACCAGTGAACGTAATACAAAAGTGCTGCGCAATCACAATCCACAAACAGGGCTTGAAGCAAAATTCAGTATGGAATTCGCCATGACTTCCTGTGTCGTCGCTGGGCGTGCCGGGCTAAGTGAGCTAACCGATGCATTCGTGCAGGACCCTGCCGTACAAAGTCTGATGCAGCGTGTCAGTGTGATTGCAGATACAAAAGAAGATCCAAAACTACCTGGTTATTCACCTTTCGACTTAGTAACCGTCACACTCAAAGACGGCACAAAAATTGAAAGCCGTCAGGTTACCGCCGTGCGTGGAGGACCCGATATTCCGTTGAGCAGAGAGCAACTTTGGGCAAAATTCGAAGACTGCGCTCAGGTAGGTGGGGCGGGTGCGATCGCTAAACAATTGTTTGATACGCTGATGTCGCTGGAAAATGTAGCGCAGGTTAACCAAATCCCGGGATTACATAGTTAATTCAAATTTGATCCTAAGCGTTCTTATCCTAAGCGCACTTAACTTAAGTGCGCTGAAGCTAATCAGCCTGTCAGCACCGATTGAATACGGTTATGACAGGCTGATTTATTTCAACTGCAGATCTTATTAAAAAATTTCTAACACTTAGCCAACGTTTTTCTTGAAAAATTCAAGTGTGCGTGAGAGTGCGAGTTTTGCAGAAGGTGCATCGTACGAGCCACGCTGATCACAGTTAAAGCCATGACCGGCAGGATAATAATATGCCTCAGCTGCAGGGTAAGCTGCAGCAATCGCCTTTGCCTGCTCCAGAGTAATTGAATGGTCCGTTTCACCAAAATGCATCATGACAGGGCAATTCAACTTGTCAGTCACAAAGTTAGGCATGGCACCACCGTAGTAAGGTGCCGAGCAAGCCAGCGTGTTCAGGCGTTGTGCAGCAACCCAGGCAATCACACCGCCCCAGCAATAACCAACGATACCGACCTTACCGGCAGACTTGCCGAATTCAATCGCAGCGTTGACGTCGAGCAGGCAATCGTCAAGTGAGATTTTTTTCATCAGCTCAACGCCTGCAGCGATATCCTCAGGGGTATAACCTGCTTCGTATTTGGTTTGTGCGCGATCAAAAAAAGCGGGAGCTATGGCCAGATAGCCCTCTGCAGCATACCCATCGGTGACACCACGGATGTGGCTGTTTACACCGAAAATCTCAGGCGCAACAACAATCAGTCCTTTTGGTTTGCCTGCAGGTTCGGCGACATATGCATCAAACGTGTGTCCATCAGCGGCTTTCAACTCAACGTGCTTACCCATTCGAATCCCCGTAATATTGTTTTCAAGAAAAATTGATTATATGTAATTCAACCGACGACTTCACCCCCGACGGTCTTACTTTTTACTCAAAACACCCATTGAAACGAAATAATTTTTGTACCACTGCGTCTCAGCAGCCAAGTCTGCCGCAAGTTTCTGACTATCCTTGTAGTCGTAGGGTAGATAATTACGCTTAAGCATTGCTTTAAATTCAGCGGATTGAACGATCTGGGTAAAGGTCTGCTCCAGCTTCTGGCTGATTGCAGGGGGTAAACCTTTCGGGGCAGAAATAATCATTGCACTATTCGGTGGTGAATCGTACTCACACCCAATTTCCCTGAGCGTAGGCATCTCTGGGAAATTTTCATCCCGCTTGTCCTGGAAAATAACCAACTGTCTGAAGACCCCATCGACCACAAAGGGCAGATGTGATCCCGAGCCCGAGGTGAAGTCCAAATGCTTACCCATCAGCATGGTGTTGGCTTCAGTGCCACCTTTTGTCGGCACATGCTTGAAATCCAGCCCCTTACATTTTTTAAGGATTTCCACGCCAATTTGCTGCGAGGTGGTCGCCACCCCGCCGGAGCCAGCCGTTCCGTAAGACATTCCTGGATGCGCTTTGGCATAAGCCACAAAATCATCAATATTTTTGATCGGTGAGTCCCCAGGAATCACCACCGAGCCATTATAAAAATAACTATATTGAATAATCCCAACGATGTCGGATGGTTTGTATGACACCTTCATCAGCGAAGGCCTGATCGTCAAAGGTGCTGAAGACCCAACCAGCAAGGTATACCCATCTGGCTTTTTTGAAGCGAGTAAACCTGCCGCAACCGTCCCACCTCCTCCCGCCTTATTTTCAATCGTAACGGGAACACCTAGAATTTTTTCTGCAGCAGTGCCTAGCGCACGGGCCGTGATATCTGTTGTCGCACCTGCTCCATAGGACACATATAGGGTGATCGGTTTTTCTGGCCAGGCAGCCTGCACCGCTGTGGATGCAACGGCGAATAAGTAAGCGGTGAGACTGATATGGATTATTTTTTTCAACCTTGTCTCCTCTTGCACCAAATTGACAGCCTATCAAGTTCAGATTAGCAGGAATTTTGACTGGGTCAAGAATCACCTAAAGATGAAACGAATGAACTAGGGATAACACCAAGGGGAAATACTTTCATTTCGAAATAATCCTCGTAAACTTGATAAAAGTGATTAAAAAAATTTTGGAGACCCCATGCGTTTGAATTTCCTTGCACGACTGTTTGCCACATTGATGCTTTCTTTTGCGAGTTGCCTGACCTGCGCTCAAAACTGGCCGACCAAGCCTATCAAAATTGTCTTGCAATTCCCGCCTGGTGGATCGACTGATGTTGTGGCACGCATCCTCGCTCAATCACTGACGGCATCACTTGGCCAACCTGTTATCGTAGAAAACAAACCCGGCGCTGACGGTGCGATCGCAGCGGAATACGTCTTACGCTCAGAGCCTGATGGTCATACGTTCTTTCTTGCATCCAATACACCGATGATGCAAGTTCCACTACTGAAAAAGAATCCTCCCTACGATCCAGTCAAGAGTTTTACGCCAGTGGCTTTTGTCGGCCAATACATTTATGTTTTCGTCACCAGCCCTGCACTGCCGGTCAACAATGCAAAAGAACTGTTGGCCTATGCGCGCAGCAATCCTGGCAAACTTAACTTTGGTGTATTCAGCAGTGTGGGACAAGTGATGTATAGCTTGATTCGCGATGAAGCAAAAATTGATATGAATGCGATCCCATATAAAGGCGAAGCGCCTACGATCAATGACATACTGGGTGGTCATGTGCAAATGACATTTGCCACCCCGACCAGTACGTTGTCACAAATTAACGAAGGTAAATTACGCCCACTTGCGGTTCTTTTGCCAGAACGCCTGCCATTTCTACCCGATGTACCCACTGTCAAGGAGGCAGGTTTGCCCGAACTTAAACCTGTCACCTTCGCCGCGTTATATGGCCCAGCAAAATTACCTCCCGAAATTGCCACCAAAATGAGTGAAGCACTCAATGCGGTCATTGCTCGTCCTGAAGTCCGGGAAAAAGTGCAAAAGCAAGGCCTTTCACTGGTCGGTTCCAGTCCTGCCTGGCTGGATAATTTTATGAAAGAACAAGTCGTGGTCTGGAAGGCTGCATTTGACGCTGCAGGGATGAAACCTGAATAAGGTCTGACACTATCTTTGAAAAATGGCTTTGCATCCCACTCATTTTCGTGTAATTTGAATTGCAAATATAAATCTGATAACAGATAAAAAAGAGCGCGACCATTCGGCGACGACTCTTAACCTTCAATGGAGACAAACCATGACAACATCGTCGAACGGCCGCCGCACGATACTGCGCGGTGCAGGACTTGCAGCAATCGCAGCATCTACTCCGGTACTTATGCGCCAGGCCCTCGCAGCAGAGCCGATAAAAATCGGCATTCCTTGCGCACTGACTGGCTCACTCGCGGTTGTAGCCGAGCAAACCAAACGAACCGCCACGATGTGGGCCAAACAAGTCAACGCAGCAGGCGGTATTAACGGCCGCCCGATCGAACTGATTATCGAAGATACGGGCGGTAACCCTGCAACCTGCGTGCGCAAGGTTCAACAAATGGTTGAACGCGATGGTTGCCGGATTTTTACAGGCATCACGTTCTCCTCTGAAACACTGGCCGTCATGCCACGACTCGGCGAATGGGACGCGATCTATGTTGCGTGCGGCAATGGTGACGCGAGTATGACTGCGGAAGCCTTTGTGCCAAACTTTTTCCGCGGAAACCCTTCTGGCCCAACCGAAGCCCGTCTGCTTTCGCTTTACATCAAGGATTCCGGGCTGAAAAAATTCTATGCCATTGGTATGGATTACTCCTGGGGACATTCGACTGTTGCAGCCTTCGAAGAAGAAATGAAACGCAACAAGATCGAATTCGTCGGTAAGGTATTCGCACCGACCGGTACGCGCGATTTCTCGAGCTACATCACTAAAATCCGCCAGTCTGGTGCCGATGGTTTGATGATGGTGCAGTCAGGCGATGATGCCAACGCATTCATGACCCAGGCTGCACAATATCGCTTGTCTGACAAGGTCAAAATGTTCACGACACTGATTGAGCTGTCAACCATCAAAGCGGTTGGCGAGGCCTCTAAGGGTGTAATCGGCACCATGCGCTACATGTCGACCTATGATTACCCTGAAAATAAAAAATTCGTTGAACAGTTCACAAAAGAAATCAAAGATACGCCTGACTGGAATGATGGAGAGCAATGGAAAGCACTGCAATTCATCGGCGCAGCCATCAAGAAGGCAAACAGCATCAAAAGCGCAGATCTGGTTGCGGCACTCAATGACATGGAACTGGACACAGTGAAAGGACCTGCAAAGTTCCGCGCCTGTGATCACCAGAGTTTGGAGGAAGGCTTTGTCGTGCAAGTCGACAAGGTTAACGGGGCACTGCTACCTGTACTCGTCAAGAAATATCCCTGGGATCAGATTACGCCGGCCTGTCGCAAGAAAAACTTCGACGCGTAAGGTAAGCGTCTCGGGCGCTCTGTATCTGGCTTTCGCGTGACCGATCCATGACCGGTCACGCGGTAACATGCATTTCTGACAAGGCTTGCCGTGGAAACCTTTTCCTTTATCTTGATTCAAACGCTCAATGCGTTGTCTCAAGCATCACTGCTGTTCTTTCTGGGTAGCGGTCTGGCGCTTATTTTCGGCATTATGCGGGTGGTGAATTTTTCGCATGGTGCGCTCTACATGCTTGGCGCTTATATCGGCTACACAACAGCGAGATTAACAGGCAGCGTATGGCTGGCAATGCTGATTGCACCGCTGGTTGTTGGTTTCATCGGACTGATTTTTGAAATTGGTTTTCTCAGGCATCTCTACAAAAGAGACGAAGACGCGTTCCTGCTCGTGACGTTTGGTCTGACCCTTGTGATTGCTGAAGTCACACGCCTGCTCTGGGGAGCCCCTCCGCTGCAGGTCCCCTTACCTTCGGGCCTGGATGGTGTGGTGTTTATTTTCGATGAGCCCATGCCGGTCTACAGAATATTTCTGATTGCTGCCGGGGGGATCGCCTCGACCGTGATCTGGATTTTTCTTGAACGCACCCGTCTTGGCCTGCTGATTCGTGCGACTTCACAAAATTCTCAAATGGTGCATGCGCTCGGCACAGATATTAATTTAATCCGCTCAGGTGTCTTTGCCATGGGCTGTGCGTTAGCTGCAGTCGGTGGCATTCTGGCCGCTCCCTCTGTCACAGCCTCACTAGGCATGTCCTCGGCAGTGATCGATGCGTTTGTGATTGTGATCATTGGCGGGATGGGGAGTTTTCTAGGTGCGATTTTTGGCAGTCTGATTGTCGCGGCGGTGCAAACTTTCGGAAACTTCTTTTTCCCGGACTTCGCACTGGTCTTTCTCTATGCGCTCATGCTGGCAGTGCTGATTGTCCGTCCTGGCGGTCTGCTGGGTAAGGAGGCTTGAGCATGCAAAACAAAATTCTCGGCTTGATTGCCATGGTGGCGTTGATTTTCGCTCCGCAATATTTACCCGTCTACGCCATGACACTGCTCACAGAGCTGGTCATTCTGGCGCTGTTCGCTATGAGTCTGGATCTGATGGTGGGCTATACCAAGCTGGTGTCGTTCGGCCATGCAGGCGCCTATGGTCTGGGCGCTTATGTGTGCGCCTTGCTTTCTCTGCACACAAGCCTGCCGTTGCCGTTTGTGATTTTATTAAGTGCTGTGATTGTGGGCATCGTCGCGATCGGAATTGCCTGGAGCTGCACGATGGCAACCGGTGTTTCTTTTGCCATGCTTACGCTAGCCTTTGGCCAGCTGGGCTATGCAGTCGCGATCAAATGGGTCAGCGTGACAGGAGGCTCGGATGGGCTCTCCGGCATCCCTCGCAGACTAGGACCATTTGGCTGGTCTGCCCTAACGACGAAAACCGGGTTCTACCTGTTTGCACTGGCGTGTTTGTTTGGTGCATATTTCTTTTGTCGTGCCTTAATCCGCGCACCATTCGGTCAAGTGTTGCGCGGTATTCGTGAGAATGAAATGAAAGTACTGGCACTGGGCTACAACACGCGCCGTTACAAAATCGCGGTCGTGTCGCTCGCCTATCTGTTTGCCGGAATGGCGGGCGCCCTCTATGCCTCCTTTGCTGGCTTTGCTAATCCGGAAATGCTGTTCTGGACGGTTTCAGGTCAAGTCCTGATCATGGTGATCGTCGGAGGAAAAGGCACCCTGATCGGACCCATGCTGGGTGCAGTGTTTTTCATCATGGTCGAGCATAAACTCAGCGAACTGACCGAGACCTGGGGTTTATTCATGGGCATCATATTTATAGGGTTTGTGATGTTTGCGCCGGAGGGTATTCTCGGCATCCTGAATAAAAAACTTTTCCAGCGTTCGGGTAAAAAAGATAAAGACCAATCACCTGGATCGGCCAATACAGCAGGAGGTCAATCAGCATGACGACTGCACTGGAATGTATCGGCGTTGGCCGTAACTTTGGCGCACTGGCAGCACTTGCCGAGGTCAGTCTGAAGGTTGCGCAAGGGGAAGTTCGCGCTGTCATCGGCCCGAACGGCGCGGGTAAATCTACGCTGTTCAATGTAATTGCTGGCACCTTAAAACCCTCAGGTGGTCAGGTCATTGTCAACAACGAAGACCTGACTGGGATGCGTTCGCAATCCATCTGTCAGCGTGGAATTTCGCGCACCTTTCAGCTTTCAGCACTATTCCCGGAAATGTCTGCGTTCGACAATGTCAGACTCGCCGCACAGGGGAAGCTTTCTGGAAGGTGGAAAATGTTCGGGGGTGCGAGCGTACTTGAGCAAGCAAGCAGCCTTGCCGAACAGGCGATGGCCCGACTCAACCTGAGCGCGATTTACGATACCCCAGCTGGCACGCTCTCACATGGCGATCAGCGTTTGGTTGAGGTCGCCATGGCACTGGCTCAACGTCCAACCATCCTGATGCTGGATGAACCCACTCAAGGTATGTCTATCCAGGAAACACATCGATGCGTTGACACACTTAAATCCATGCTCCAGGAAGAGTCTCTGACTGTTGTACTGGTCGAGCATGATATGGATGTAGTGTTTAGTCTGGCAGATCGTATCGCTGTATTGCACCGGGGTCGCCTGATTGCGGATGGCACGGTTGAGGAGGTGAAAGCCGATGCTGGCGTACAAGACGCCTATCTGGGAGGACTCGATTAATGTTAAAGCTCGATGAAATCCATGCACATTACGGACCGAGCCACGTTTTGCATGGGACAAGCCTGCACCTCAAAGAAGGTACCATCGGCGCGGTGCTTGGGCGCAACGGCGTTGGAAAAACTACCACCGTGAAGTCCATCATGGGACTGGTACCAGTCAATCAGGGCAGCATCAAAATTGGTAATCAGGACATCACGCGTTATGGCCCGCATCTGGTGGCACGTGCGGGCGTGGGGTATGTCCCTGAAGGCCGAATGCTATTTCCTGACTTGACCGTTCTGGAAAATATTAAGGTCGCACAGCGCAAACCTGCCAAACGCTGGACTACAGAGGCCTTGTTCTCCTTGTTTCCGCGCCTTGAGGAGCGAATCCATCACAAAGGCAGTCAGCTTTCCGGTGGCGAGCAGCAGATGGTTGCCATCGCGCGCGCGTTAGCAAGCGACCCGACCATCCTGTTACTCGATGAGCCATCGCAAGGACTCGCCCCTAAAGTCGTACGTGAACTGGTCGACGTATTTATTCGCCTGAAAAACGAAGGCGTGACGCTTTTAGTGATTGAACAAAACCTTAATCTGGCCGAACGCATCGCCGATGAAATGTTCGTCATGGCCAAAGGCCGGATCGTTTATCAGGCACCTATCGCACAATTTAAAAACGAGATTGAAAGCGTGAAATCTCAATATCTGACTCTCTAGATTCAACCTCATCATGACTCAAACTATCAATCGATTCGCCCGTGCGCAAGCGCTCACCGATATGGAACGCGCGCAGGCTGAATTGCGTATTGTCGATGCGCATTTTCACCTGTGGGATCTGCAAGGTCCGATCAACTATGACTGGCTGGTGCACCCAGAACATAACTGGCTAGGGGATTACTCCGCTTTTCAGCGTACCTATCTCGCCCCCGAATACATTCGTGCGACCAGTCTGCATAACTTAGTGGGTGCAGTCGCCATCGAGGCGGAATGCGATCGTAGCCAGCAAGTGCCCGAGACTGAATTTTTCACACAGGTCAACGCACAATATGGCTTGCCTAGCGTGATCGTCGCCCATGCCTGGGTGGACACGCCCAATGCAGAGGAGATCCTTGCCCAGCAAGCAGCATTTAAGCTTGTGCGCGGGATTCGAACCAAACCCATCATCGCAGCAAAACCGGGCGAAAGCGTAAGAGGTCAGCCACGCAGCCTGCAGGATCCGAAATGGATTGCCGGTCTGGGGTTACTGGAAAAATACAATTTATCCTGGGATTTAAGGCTGCCCTGGTGGCATCTCGAGGAAGGCGCCGAGGTCGCGGCGCGCTATCCGAACATGCCCATTGTGCTGAACCACACCGGTTACCCGTGGAATCGTGACCAGGCGTCCTTGGCACAATGGCGTCGTGGCATGCAAGCCTTAGCCAAGCTCCCGCATGTCACCTGCAAAATCTCCGGCCTATGCGTCTCGGATCGGCCCTGGACAGTGGAGGAAAACGGTCCGATCATTCGTGAAACGATTGATATGTTCGGAGTAGACCGCTGCATGTTTGCCTCGAATTTCCCAGTCGATAGCCTGAAAGGCAGCTGGGATTATGTCTATTCATGCTTTAAGCGCGCAGTGGCGCATCTTTCACTAGCCGACCAGCAAAAACTCTTTGCCGATAACGCGATCCGCGTCTATCGCATCAACTTATAGGAAGAACAAGATGGATCTCGAACTCAAAGGAAAGCATGCCCTGATAACCGGTGCCAGCAAAGGGATTGGTTTTGCCTGTGCTCAGGTTTTTGCTGCCGAAGGCTGTAACGTCACGCTGGCTTCAAGAGATATGCAATCACTCAAAGAAGCACAACAAAAATTGCAAAAAGCCTACCCCGGCGTCAAGGTTGATATCCACTCGGTCGATCTGTCCAAATCCGAAGAGCAAACACGTCTGGCACAACTTGCCGGTGACTATGACATCCTGGTCAATAACGCAGGCTCCAACCCAAGCGGCAAGCTCACCGATACAACAGAAGAAGGCTGGCGGCAGTCCTTTGATCTCAAAATGTTTGGCTACGTAAACCTGACACGTGCAGCCTGCGAAGCGATGCAACGTAAAGGACGTGGCGTGATTGTCAACGTCATTGGCTTTGCCGGCGAACGTCTGATGTCCCAGTACATCATCGGCACGACAGCCAACGCCGGATTGATCGCCTTTACGCGCAGCGTCGGCAGCCAATCCACAGACTTCGGCGTTCGGGTGGTTGGTGTCAACCCCTCTCTGACCAAAACCGATCGCGGCGAAAAACTCTTAAAGCTCTGGGGTGAAAAAGATCCAAACAACAAACTGACGGAAGAACAAGTTTTATCGTCCATGAACCTGCCTTTTGGCCGCATGGCAACGAGCGAAGAAGTCGCCGATGCGGTGGCCTTTCTGGCCTCTGCACGCGCGTCTTATATCAGTGGGGTTGTGTTGAATGTGGATGGAGGCGCTGCGTTCAGGCAATAAATATCATATGCCTATTGATTGAGGCGCCTCCCTTGTAAATAAAATTCAGCGACGTATTAAATATCCCGTTAAACCGCCAGCGATGGCGGTTATGCTGGACATGGCCCATTTTTTTTCCTCTGCCGTTGCCGACAGTGAAGCGAGCGTTTCATAACAAATCCAGCCTAATAAAATTACAAAACTTGCTGCGAGAAGAACAAGCACAAACTCTTTTAACAATCTGACACAAAGTTCTTCATTTTTCTCTTCAGGCTCAAGCATGAGTCTGTAGGTGTGGTTAGGTGGAGGACCACTCAGATTTAACTGACTCACAGCCCCACGACCTCAGTCTGCAGTTTCCCTGCATCGGGTTCAAAAAAGCCAATTTTTAAGCCTCTGGATTTTGCTTCGCACGCGGCCAAATAAAGCTGTAAAGCTTTGCGCAACACCTCACTTTTATTTGAAAACGAAGCGAGTGCAGCTTTATCAATATCTCTAACAAGATCATCAGATAAAACCAAATTAAAACGCGCACTCATAAACAACTCCCCAAAATATAAGTTTGGAATCATTTTAATTTTATGAATAGCTGAAGGAGCTAAAAAAAATTATTTTTTTAGTAACAAACTATTTCACCCTCTCACCGCGTGCAGCTCCCCTCACACAGCCCGCTGCGTCACCCTCGCCGCAAAGATTGCCGAGGCCTTGAGCACGAGTCGATCCTTGACGCGTAGCTCACAATTGCCAAACCGGATCCGGCCATTGACTTTACTGAGGGTAGTCGTAGTCTCCACCCACTCACCCAAGAAAGCTGGGCTAATAAAGTCTACCGACAAATGGATGGTCAACACATCGTTATGTTGCCCGTTAGCGTGCGCTACATTGACACCGATCGCCTGATCCGCCACGGTGGACAGCATGCCGCCGTGTACAACTTTCTCAATGTTCAAGTGGGATTCGTCGACGAGAAACCCTAATCTGAATTGCTGACCCTCTTCTTTGGAATAGATCGGGCCGATACGGGTCGTAAAAGGTTCAACCATAAAAATTGGTGAAAATCCCTCAGGAATCAATCCGTCTAATGACATGTCGTCTCGATGAAATAATGTATTATTAATATCCGGATAAAAATACGCTATCCGAAATTTATCGCTTCATTTTAAATGAATAAAAATATGTCAAATTCTAAGCCACCTATTCTAGATTTATTTGGCGAACCGGATATAAATTTTGGCCAGCCATTGTCATCAATCATTAAAGAAAAAAAATTAAAAACCAAAAAAGATCAACCTTCTACCAACGGTGACGAATCCCCGGCGCATGTCGCGAAAAAACCTTCCTCGAATGTTCCGGATAAAAATACGCAACAAGCCTTCTTGCCCGGCTTATCGCGACGCGGTCGTCCGCGGTCTAAAAATCCTATCACCGCCGTTGAACGCACTGCCGAACATCGCCGCAAACGTCTGGCCGAAGGCGCAAAACGGGTGGAAATGATTCTGGCACCCGAAGTGGCGCTTCAGCTTGAAGCCCTCGCAGCGCTGTATAAAGAGCCCCGCTCCGAGGTGATTGCAACCTTGGTGACCAAAGCGTACGTAAAGGTTCTTAAAGCCAAGCCGACCCAAGCCTAAGCAAGGCGCACCCCCCGTAAGATGAAACCTGAAGATCTCGAAAAACTCGTCACCTGGCCAATGCCTTTTGGTAAACACAAAGGCACAATCATTGCTGACTTACCGGGAAACTACCTGAACTGGTTTGCACGCGCAGGCTTTCCTTCCGGTGAGATCGGTCAGCTTTTACAGCTCATGCAAGAAATCGATCACAACGGTCTCAAGGCGATCCTGAATCCTTTGCGTCCATCACGTCCCCCTCTGCGATCGTCAACAGCTAAATAGTACGGAATTCGCTATCATTGAATGATCCATCTTCGCTAAATAAGACTTGAAAAATGAAAACTGCGCTTGGCCATCTTCGTGTACTGGACTTATCAAGAATTTTTGCAGGCCCCTGGGCGACTCAAAACCTTGCCGACATGGGTGCCGAGGTCATCAAAATCGAACGGCCCAAAAAAGGCGATGACACACGTGCCTGGGGGCCTCCGTTCCTGAAAGACGCACAAGGTCAAGAGACCCGGGACTCGGCCTATTTCATGGCCGTGAATCGAGCTAAAAAATCGGTCACGCTCGATATTTCCACTAAAGAAGGTCAGGATATCGTTCGTGAACTCGCGAAAACCTCTGACATCGTGGTTGAAAACTATAAGGTCGGCGACCTCGCCCGCTATGGTCTGGCCTGGGAAGATCTGCAAAAAATTAACCCCCGCCTGGTCTACTGCTCGATTACGGGCTTTGGTCAGTCAGGCCCATTTTCCGAACTACCGGGCTATGACTATGTTTTTCAGGGCATGGGAGGCCTGATGAGTCTCTCAGGTATCCCCGAAGGCATGCCTGGCGGAGAACCGATGCGCGCGGGCGTTGCAGTCAGTGACCTCATTACTGGTATGTACGCCACCAGCGCGATCCTGGCGGCGATTGAACATCGTCATATCAGTGGAAAAGGCCAGTACATCGATCTGGCGCTGCTCGATTGCACGGTGGCACTGACTTCTTATATGGCGATGAATTATTTCCTCTCAGGCGTTGTACCAAAACGTTTGGGTAATGCCCACTCCAACATGGTGCCTTATCAGGTTTTTCGAGTCGCGGATGGAGACATGATTGTGGCCGTTGGTAATGACAGCCAGTTTATTTCGCTCACCAAAGTGCTTGGCGTCCCAGAACTTGGCACCGATGAGCGGTTCAACGCTCCGGGGCAGCGCGTGCGTAATCGTGATGTACTGGTGCCCATGATTGCTGAAATCTTATTGAAAAAGAATATGGCTGAGTGGGTAGAGTTGATGGATGCGGCCAACATTCCCTGTGGCCCGATCAACAACATGAAACAAGTGTTTGAAAACGAACAGGTCATCCACCGGAATCTGAAACGTTCACTGGATCATTCGGCCGGCGTTCAGGCGCCAGCCGTGGCCAGTCCGATGAATTTTTCAGACACCCCTATCCAGCATAAGCACTCTTCGCCAATTCTTGGCGAGCACAATACCGAAGTCCTGGAAAAAATCCTCGGTATGGATGCGCAAAAAATTCAGGAATTAAAAGATAAGGGCGTTATCTGAACGTCAACAAGACCTGAGGATGACCGCAAACAGAAAGTCGAAACCCGCGCCAGAAGGTCAGGTCACGATCTCGACATTACCTGTTTTCAAGTCGTAAAGTCCACCCACGACTTTTACCCGCCCCTGACTGACGTATTTACTGATCACAGGGGTGGCATCGATTAAATTGATCACATTGAGCTTGACGTTGGTCCTGGCAATGTCCTCTTTGCGACTGCGTCCTACGCGAACGGCGCGCGCCAAGGCGCTTGTAATGACCTGAATATGCCCAGGGAAATCATAGTCGTCATCAAACGCCTTGATCGCGGCTTTAATTGCGCCGCATTCCGTGTGTCCCATCACCATGATCAGTGGGGCCTTGAGCTCAGCCACTGCGTACTCAAGCGAGGCAAGAATATCGTTGGTCACGTAATTTCCAGCGACCCGCGTGACAAACAAATCGCCTAATTCTTCATCAAATACAAACTCAGGACTGACTCGGGAGTCTGCACAGGCCAACACGCAAGCAAAAGGGTTTTGTCCATCCACCAATAAGTTTCTTTCCTTGATGACGTTGAACGGAGTCATCGCACCTTGCATAAATCTCTTGTTACCCTCGATCAGACGCGCGAGCGCTTGGTCTGGAGTCAGAAGATTGCTGGGCTTGGGAATGAGATCAGAAGAGGCGCTGGCTGCAGGTATCACCAGCGACCCTAACCCTGCGAACAACCCTCCTGCCCCAATTGTCTTGAGTATGGAGCGTCTGCTCAATAGCGGGCTTTTTCCCTGAAGAAAATGTTTTGGATTATTACAAACTGTGCACATTGATCACTCCTATTGAACCTCTTGAACGCGGGGTTCAGAGGGAGCACCCATTGAGATGAACCGGTTCAATTTACAATCGTTTCATTATTGCACCAAGCTCGGGTTAATCTTGGCTTTTGATTCAAAAAATAATATCGGAGATACACAATGCATGACAAACAGCGCTACGAAGCAGGCATGACCGTCAGACGCGAAGTCCTTGGCGAAACCTGGGTCAACAAGGCAACCGATGCCCGCACCGATTTCACTGAAGAATGGCAATCTCACATCACTGAATCCGTATGGGGCGCAATCTGGACCCGCCCCGGACTGGATCGTCGCACGCGCTCCTGTATGACGCTCGCTCTGATGATGTCGCTAGGCAGCTGGGATGAATTCAACTTACATATCGAGGCGGCCTTTAATAATGGCCTGACACAGGATGACATCAAAGAAGTCATTATGCATGCGTCCACCTACTGCGGTGTTCCCGCCGGCAATCACGCCTTCAAAGAGGCCTCAGCCACGCTGCAAAGACTCGGTCGCGCGCCCAAACCTTTGAACAAACAAGCTTAACCAGATGTCTGTCGATCATTATGAGAATTTTCCGGTCGCTTCGAAACTATTGCCGAGGCATCTGAAAAAGGCTGTGATCGATATTTATCGCTTTGCCCGCAGCGCTGACGATATTGCAGACGAGGGGGACGCTACGCCTTCAGAGCGACTGGCACAGCTCTTGGCGTACCGACGGGCACTCCATCAACTGGTGAGCCCTGCCCCCAGCGGCCTCGCAAACCTTGACGCTCACCTGGCAGGGATTTTCACTCCTCTGGGTCAAACAATTTCCAAACATCAATTACCCCTGACGCCTTTCTATGACTTACTCTCAGCATTTGAACAAGACATCGTCAACGTTCGTTATGCTGATTACGCCACGCTGACTGATTACTGCCAGCGCTCTGCCAACCCGGTGGGCGTATTGATGCTGCATTTATACGGTTGCGTGGATGAGCGCTCGATTGAGCAGTCTGATGCGATATGCTCCGCGTTACAACTGATCAATTTCCTGCAAGACGTAGCGATCGACTGGAAAAAAGGCCGTATTTATCTCCCACAATCCGATCTGGCCAAATTCGGTGTGACCGAGTCTGCGATTGCCAGCGCAACGATCAATCCAGCCTGGCAGGCACTCATGCAATTTGAAGTCGATCGGTGCAGGACATTGCTAAAATCAGGTTTACCGCTTGGGAGTCGTCTGAAAGGAAGGATTGGTCTTGAGCTGAGGTTAATCATTCAGGGCGGGCTTCGAATCCTCGAAAAACTCGAAGCCGCGAAATTTGACGTGTTTAACCACCGCCCCACACTGCGCGCCGCGGATTGGGGTGTCATGTTGTGGCGTGCATGCATTCAAAAATAATATGACTCCCATCGAATATTGCCAGGACAAAGCAGCGAAAAGCGGTTCAAGCTTTTATTATGCCTTCCTGTTTCTCCCCGTTGAACGCAGGCAAGCGATCACCGCACTCTACGCATTTTGTCGTGAGGTCGACGATGTCGTGGACGAGTGCACCGATCCTTCTCTTGCACGCATCAAACTCGCCTGGTGGCGCACCGAGGTTGATGCACTGTTTCAGGGCAAAGCCACTCACCCGGTGATGCAAGCACTTGAACCCTCCCTGTCGGCCTTCGATATTACGCGTGCGCGACTGATCGCGATTATTGATGGCATGGAAATGGATCTGGACCAGACCCGGTATCTGGACTGGCCTGCGCTAGAAAAATATTGCTGGCATGTCGCCGGTGTAGTCGGTGAACTTTCTGCCGGTATTTTTGGCTATACCGATCCTAAGACACTCGAGTATGCGAGCAAACTGGGTATTGCGTTTCAACTGACTAACATCATTCGGGACGTGGGTGACGATGCCAGGCGTGGTCGTATCTATCTCCCCATCAGTGATCTGCAAAAATTCAATGTGCGTGCAGCAGACATTCTTAATAGTCATTACACAGAAGGCTTTACTGGTCTGATGGAGTTTGAAGCGGCCCGCGCGAACCAACTCTATCTCCAGGCTATCGAGTCACTGCCTGCTACCGATCAACGCGCACAGCGTCCAGGACTCATGATGGCGGCGATTTACTTTTCGCTTCTTCAGGAAATCAGGCACGAGCAATGGCAAGTCCTGCACCAGCGTATCTCTCTCACCCCAGTTCGCAAATTATGGTTGGCCTGGAAAAACTGGGTGGGTGGCGGCACCAGCGTGATTCGACATATCAGACGCCTGAGTCGTCAGACTTGAACTGTGACAGACAGATTGTGAAAATTGCCGTGATCGGAGCGGGTTGGGCTGGCCTCGCCGCCGCGCAATCACTCAAGCAAGCGGGTGTTACACCGACGGTGTTTGAAGCAGCGCCTCTGCCTGGCGGTCGAGCCCGAAGAGTTGACGATACTAAAATGGGGGCGATTGATAATGGTCAGCATCTGCTGATTGGCGCCTACACCGAAACGCTGCAACTCATTCAACAGCTGCGACCAGATCGCGATATCGCTTCGCTGTTACTGCGCATGCCACTGCGACTGGAAAGCGCGAACGGTAATTTTTGTCTGCGCGCCCCCCAGCTCCCCTCTCCTTTGCACGCGTTATATGCCTTACTCAGTGCAAAAGGACTAAGCTGGTCAGATCGCTGGCATGCGCTAAATATGATGAGTCGCTGCAAATTAAAAAAATGGACATGTACTGGAAATCAGACTGTAGAAACACTCCTTGATTCGTATCATCAAACACCAAATTTGCGTCAATATCTTTGGCATCCACTTTGCCTGGCCACACTCAACACACCACCGCAACGCGCTTGCGCCCAGCTTTTTTTAACGGTCTTGCGCGACAGTCTGGATGCGAGCACCCGTCATTCTGATTTGATCGTGCCCCGCGTAGACCTGACTGAGCTCTGGCCTGATCGTGCAGCTCAAAGCATGGATATGCGCTATCGACATATTGTGCGCGAGGTTACAGTGAGTCATGCTCAGGTCTCTGTCGATGCTGAAAGGTTCGATGCCTGCATTGTTGCCGTACCGCCCTATGCCGTCGCACGTATCTTGACCAGCGCAACCGAGTCAGCGCAGCTCAACACCTTGCATACACAACTACAGGCCTTTAGTTACCGGCCAATCGCTACGCTGACGCTTGAGCTTGAGCGTGACTGGCGCCTGCCGCACCCGCTCATGATGCTGGATGAAAATACTGCCAGCGGTCACTATGGTCAATGGCTGTTTGAACGCAAAAAGAAGAATCAACTGACCGTTGTCATCAGTGATTCGGAGGATTTTCTCAAGCATGAACGCAATGTCTTTGTCGAAAATATCGCAGAACAGATTCGACAACAAATCAGTCAGCACCCGAGAGCCCAGCTACCCATGCCTAGGGTCGTATCACACCGATTAATCGTGGAAAAACGTGCGACCTTTTCAGCTGTTCCCGGGCTGGTGCGACCTGCGAATAAGACCGCGTGGCCCAGATTGGCGCTTGCGGGAGACTGGACGGATACAGGCTATCCGGCGGTCCTGGAGGGGGCAGTCAGGAGCGGTCAATCAGCCGCAGCAATTATGATTCAACAACTGCAGGGCTTCCACCCTAATTAAGCTCTAAATAAATGCCCGGTCATTAACCCCAGCATGGTTAACACCAGAGAACCAGCCAGACTCACGCCAGCATAGCCTAGCGCCATACCAAAGCGGCCCTCTTCTAAAAAAGCCACTGTTTCTGCTGAAAAGGTAGAAAAAGTCGTCAGCCCACCCATAAAACCAGTGATCAGCAACAGACGCCAGAAAGGCGGCCACTCCGGGTGAGCCGAGACAATGGAAAGCACCAGACCGACCAGATAACCACCCAGCATGTTGGCGGTTAAAGTGCCCCAGGGAAAGGCTTGCGCGTGACGGTTCAGCCACAGACCAAGAATCCAGCGCAACCACGCCCCTGCGGTTGCACCCATGGCGACGGCAATAAAGTGACTGAGTGTGAGCATCTGTGTTGACATGGTCTAACCTCATTTCAAATATGTACGCTCACACGGTCCGGGCAAATCAAACCCTTGCATACTGAGTAATATAAGCCCTGACCGCATCGACGTCGCAAGGCAACACCGTCACGCGTTGCGGCAACGACTCAAGATCCTCAAGCCCCATTGGCACCGGTGCCGGATGACCTAGCGCCTCCTCAATCACCTCTGAGAATTTGGCAGGTAATGCCGTCTCGAGTACCAGCATGGGAATACCGGGTTCGACATATTGCTCTGCCACTTTCACACCATCTGCGGTATGCGGATCGATCAGCACACCGGTTCTGTCCATGACAGAGCGAATAGTGGCCAGACGACTTTCATGCGAACTCGAACCCGCCAGGAAACCATAGGTGGCTTCGAATTCAGGTAAATAATCTGAAAGATCAAAGTAACCTTTTTCGCCAAGTTCACGCCACAGAAGCGCTACGCGCTTGGCATCACGCCCGACCAGATCAAAAACAAAGCGCTCAAAATTTGAGGCTCTGGAAATATCCATCGAGGGGCTCGATGTAACAAAGGTGTGATCTGCATCACGTGGGCGATAAATACCCGTGCGGAAAAACTCCTCCAGCACATTATTTTCGTTGGTCGCCAGAATCAAACGTCGAATTGGCAAACCCATTTGACGCGCGATATGACCGGCGAGAATATTTCCAAAATTACCTGACGGCACTGCAAAGGAAACCTGCTGTCCAGGCCCGGTCGTTGCACGCAGCCAACCGTGAAAGTAATAGACGATCTGCGCGGCAATCCGCCCCCAGTTAATGGAATTGACGGCTCCCAGATGCCATTTGGCTTTGAATACCAGATCGCTGGCCAGCGCTTTGACAACATCCTGGGCCTGATCAAAATTTCCCTTTACCGCGATATTGTGGATATTGGGATCTTGCAAGGAATACATTTGCGCACGCTGAAACGCACTCATGCGGCCTTCGGGCGAAAGCATGAATACGGCAACATTCTCTTTGCCTCGCATCGCATATTCTGCAGCAGAGCCCGTATCACCCGAGGTGGCGCCTAGAATATTGAGCGTCGCTCCGCGCTTATTCAACACATGCGGAAAGACTTGGCCCAGAAACTGCATTGCCATGTCTTTGAACGCCAGAGTGGGCCCCTCAGACAAACCAAGCAAAGACATGCCGTGATAGAGCGGTCGCAAAGGAACAATATCTTCGCTTTGAAAGGCTTCTGCCCGATATGCCTGCTGCGTCAATTGTTCTAGCGTTGGTCGATCGATATCTGAAATAAACAGCGAAAGAATTTCAGCAGCCAGTGCGTGATACGGTAACGCACGCCAGGACTCAAGTTGCTCTGCACTCACTTGAGGAATCGTTTCTGGAACCGCCAAGCCACCGTCTGGTGCGAGCCCTTCGAGCAGGATATCGGAGAAGCCTTGAGGGTCCATCCCTCCGCGCGTTGAGAGGTATTTCATGACAGACTTTCCATACGCAAACGTGTGACCGTCGAACGAACAAACGGCAGTGCTTCGATGGCGGCAATCGCCTTGTTTACATTACGTTCGAGTGCCTCATGGGTCAGGAAAATCAGATCAGCCATGTGCTCTGAAGCGCTACCAGATTCGTTTGGCTGCTGGATCATCGAACCAATCGAGATACCGGCATCCGCAAGCAGTCTGGTCAGATCAGCCAGCACACCTGGTTGATCCGCAACGGTTAAGCGCAAATAGTAGGAGGTAATCACATCGTCAATCGACAGAATAGGTGTGTCGGCCATTGCATCGGGCTGAAAGGCCAGATGCGGCACGCGATGCTCTGGGTCGGACGTAAGCAGTCGCGTAACATCAACCAGATCGGCGACGACCGCTGAGGCAGTAGGCTCCTCACCTGCACCTTTGCCGTAGTAAAGCGTCTGCCCCACCGCATCGCCGCGCACGAGTACCGCATTCATCGCGCCCTCGACGTTTGCCAGCATGGATTTGGCTGGCACCAGCGCAGGATGGACACGTAACTCGATACCTTCAGGACGACGTTTGGTAATGCCTAACAATTTAATGCGATAGCCCAAACGTTCTGCGAGTTTAATGTCTTCAGCGGCGAGTTTGGAAATACCCTCGATATAAGCTTTTTCAAACTGTACAGGGATACCGAAGGCAAGAGAAGCAAGCAGCGTTAACTTGTGTGCGGCATCAACGCCTTCAATGTCAAAAGTCGGATCGGCTTCGGCGTAGCCAAGCTTCTGTGCCTCAGCCAGGACGGTCTCGAACGGTAAGCCGCGCGAACGCATTTCAGACAAAATAAAATTTGTGGTGCCATTAATAATGCCAGCGACCCACTCAATACGATTCGCAGTCAGTCCCTCGCGCATCGCCTTAATGATCGGTATGCCACCTGCAACAGCCGCCTCAAAGGCGACAATCACACCACGAGCCGAGGCAGCTGCAAAAATCTCACTGCCATGTTTGGCAAGTAAAGCCTTATTCGCCGTCACCACGTGTTTGCCATTTGCAATCGCTTGAAGCACCAGCTCACGTGCCAGTGTTTCACCACCAATCAGTTCAACCACAATATCGATTGAGGGATCGGTCACCACGGCATGCGGATCAGCGCCCACCAGAACATCAGGGCCGAGCAGCTGGCGTGCTTTTTCTACATCGCGCACGGCTACGCGTGTGACTTCGATATTGCGTCCTGCGCGGCGCGCGATTTCCTGAGCGTTGCGCGCGAGCACCTTCCAGGTTCCACCACCGACAACACCTAATCCCAACAAACCAACTTTGATTGATTCCATTACAGCAACCCGTCCTTACGGAACATTTCTTTAATGCCTCGTACCGCTTGACGGGTACGTTGCTCATTTTCGATCAAGGCAAAACGCACATACTCATCGCCATAGTCACCAAAACCAATTCCTGGTGAAACAGCGACTTTGGCTTCTTCGAGAATACGCTTGGCAAACTCGAGCGAACCCATGGCCCGATACGGCTCTGGAATCAGCGCCCAGATATACATCGACGCTTTAGGGTTTTCAACCATCCAGCCTGCCTCATGCAAGCCTTTGACCAATACATCACGACGGCTCTGATATTTTTCCACGACTTCTTTCACGCAATCCTGCGGACCATCCAGTGCAGCAATGGCTGCGACTTGAATCGGCGTAAACGTTCCATAGTCATGGTAGCTCTTGATACGGGCTAACGCATTGACCAGCTCAGCATTACCGACCATAAAGCCGATCCGCCAGCCCGCCATGTTGTAGCTCTTGCTCATAGTGAAAAATTCGACCGCGACGTCGCGCGCACCTGCAACCTGCATGATTGAGGGCGCCTGATAGCCATCAAAACAAATATCCGCGTAAGCCAGGTCATGCACCACAATGATGTTGTGCTCGCGAGCCAGTTTGATCACGCGTTCAAAAAACGACAAATCGACACACTGCGCCGTCGGATTACTTGGAAATCCAAGAATCATCATTTTGGGTTTTGGAATCGACTCGCGCACGGCACGCTCGAGCTCCTCGAAAAAATCGACACCTGGGGTCATGCGAACCGAGCGGATATTGGCGCCCGCAATGACTGCACCATAGATATGGATCGGATAGCTCGGGTTAGGCACTAAGACCGTATCACCGGCATCGAGCGTGGCGAGCATCAAATGCGCCAAGCCTTCTTTGGAGCCGATCGTGACAATCGCCTCTTTATCCGGATCAAATTGCACGTCATAACGACGGGCATACCAATCGGTGATAGCTTTTCGCAGACGGGGGATACCCTTTGATACAGAGTACCCATGCGTATCTGGGCGTATCGTCGCCTCAACCATTTTTTCAACGATGTGCGCGGGCGTCGGTCCGTCAGGATTGCCCATCGACATATCGATGATGTCTTCCCCGCGACGACGCGCAGCCATTTTGAGCTCACCAGTAATGTTAAAAACGTACGGTGGAAGACGCTCGATTCGGGGGAACTTTCTCATTAATAATCCTTTATGGTCTTGCAAAATGCCTGTATAGCTAAATAATATTGAGCTTTAGACGTAAAAATGCTGCAAAAAATGCATTATTTGCAACGCAGCAAAACCCAATAATCTAGCGCAACAAGCGGCTGCCCGCAAATCGGAGAAAAAAATGCATATTTCTTCATTTTAAAGGCATCATTCAAACAAGATGACTACATTTGACGTCATCTGATTGCGCTATGATCGACTGAACTTGCCGGAGTATTGATTGAAGCTTCATACAGATACCAACTCGGCACTGAATACCGTGACCGCCTATGGCGCGGGCTTTGTCGAAATCAACAACAATCGCTTTGAACATGCGATTGTCTTTGGTCCAGAGGGAGAAATTACCCGCTGGAACGCGTTGTCCCCTCAAGACATTTCCACCGACCTGCTTTATGCCGCTGCGGGCTTAACCCCTGTTGCGCTTGACCCGATGGCCTTTCTGGATGCGGACGACACAACGGCTCCAACAGTCTCCGGGCCCCGTCCCGAAGTGCTGTTAGTCGGCACAGGCAGCAAACAAGTCTTATTACCCCATCATATTTTGCTGCCATTACTCAAAATCGGGATTGGCGTCGAGTGCATGAGCACCCAGGCAGCCGCCCGCACCTACAACATTCTGATGGCCGAAGGTCGTCAGGTCATTGCAGCACTTTTACCCGAGGTCGATTGACATGACAACAGTAATGATTGGCAAAGCGGCGCCAGATTTTTCTGCAACCAGTACTTTTGGCACCATTTCGCTCGCTCAATGTGCGGGTCGTGGCGTCATTCTGTATTTCTATCCGAAAGACAATACGCCTGGCTGCACCACTGAAACGCAAGACTTCAAAGCACTGCATGACGAGTTCCTCGCTGTGGGGTGTGTGGTGGTGGGCGTCTCACGTGATTCCTTGAAATCACATGAAAACTTCAGCAAAAAACTCGAACTGCCTTTCCCGTTGATCGCCGATACCGATGAGGTGGTTTGCAATCTGTATGGTGTGATCAAACAGAAAAAAATGTATGGAAAAGACGTACGCGGTATCGAGCGCAGCACTTTTCTGATCGATGCACGCGGAAAACTTGTTCAGGTATGGCGCGGACTCAAAGTCCCTGGCCATGCGCAGGAAGTTCTGCAATCCGCAACCAGTCTGACGTAGTTCCTCAACCAGGAGAGTACTTCTTATGCCCTTGCCCAAGCTGCCGACCCGCCCCGCCGCGATCCTTGACCTTAAAGGACTTGAAGTCAGCAAGACACGCTCAGAGACCGTTCAGGAGCCATTATCTGAAGATCACGAAGTTATTTTCGCTGCCGACCCCGAGCAAGCTGGTTTGCCGATCCCTACGGCTCGCAAAGTGAGTGCACCGGTCAAATTAGCCTCGCGTGCAAAACTCGACAGCGATGCACCTGCACAGGGTAACAAACGCAGATCACCAGTACTGGAAGCAATGAAGGCGGGCAACGCACAAGCACAAGTTACGCAAGCAAAAGCGACCCATGCGAAAACTGCAGAGACGAAACCTGCGACGCCTGCCGCGAGTTCACCCTTAGCCAAAGCAAATGCCCAGCCACATAAACGTCACAAACAAAGCGATAGCGGCGTAAGAAAATTATTCGTACTGGATACGAACGTATTGCTGCACGACCCAAGCTCACTGTTCCGTTTTGAAGAACACGACGTATTCCTGCCGATGATGACGCTCGAAGAGCTCGATCATCAGAAAAAGGGCATGTCTGAAGTCGCACGCAATGCCCGTCAAGTCAGCCGCTCGCTCGATGCGATTGTGGGCGACCATCGCAATCTCGATGAAGGTCTGGCACTCAATGAAGCAGGCCATAAAGATGCGACCGGAAAACTGTTTTTCCAGACCACCGCCATCGCGAGCACTCTGCCACCAGACCTGCCGATGGGTAAAGCCGACAATCAGATTCTAGGGGTCGTGCGCGCGCTCCAGGACCTGCATAAAAACCGCGAAGTCGTGCTGGTGTCAAAAGACATCAATATGCGCTTAAAGGCCCGTGCACTCGCTCTGGCTGCAGAAGACTATTTCAACGACCAGGTGCTGGAAGACTCTGACCTGCTTTATAGCGGGGTCTTGCAACTGCCTGATAACTTCTGGAACAAGCACGGCAAAGACGTCGAGTCCTGGCCGCAAGGCGGAACAACGTTCTACAAAATTCATGGTCCCATGTGCGCGCAATTCATGGTCAATCAGTTCGTGTATTTTGAAGGTCCGATGCCACTCTACGCACAGGTACGCGAAGTCAGCGGCAAGACCGCAGTGCTCGCCACGTTGCGCGACTATACCCACGGCAAGAACAATGTCTGGGGCGTCATCGCTCGCAATCGTGAACAGAATTTTGCAATGAATCTGTTGATGAATCCCGACTGTGATTTCGTTTCATTGCTGGGGCAAGCCGGTACAGGCAAAACACTGATGACACTCGCCGCAGGCCTCGCGCAGGTGCTGGAAACCAAGCGCTACAGCGAAATTATCATGACACGCGTCACCGTTCCTGTTGGTGAAGATATTGGTTTTCTTCCCGGTACTGAAGAAGAAAAAATGGGTCCCTGGATGGGCGCACTCGAAGACAATCTCGAGGTGCTCAACATGGGTGATGCAGAAATGGGAGTCGGGAGTCCGGCAAGCAATAGCAACGACTGGGGTCGCACCGCGACCATGGAGCTGATCCGCTCGAAAATTAAAATTAAATCTCTTAACTTCATGCGCGGTCGAACCTTTCTCAATAAGCTGCTGATCATCGACGAAGCACAAAACCTTACGCCCAAACAGATGAAGACCCTCATCACGCGTGCGGGACCAGGCACTAAAGTTATTTGTCTCGGCAATATTGCTCAGATCGACACCCCCTACCTCACAGAGGGCAGTTCTGGCCTGACCTTTGTGGTGGACAGATTCAAGGGCTGGCCGCACGCCGGACATGTCACACTGCAGCGCGGAGAACGCTCACGTCTGGCCGATTACGCGGGTGAAGTTCTTTAAATGATCCACCTGCATAGCGAACTGAAAGATCGGCCCCTGGGTATCACAATGGGTGATGCCCAGGGCATTGGCCCTGAAATCATCGTTAAACTTCACGCCAAAGGACTGCCTGCCCCTTGCGTCGTGTACGGCGACGTACCGAGCCTGGAGCGCGCAGCCAAATCCTTGCATAGCGTTGTGAAGATCATTGCGCTGGACTCAGTCGACGCCTTCAACGATGCGCATTTGTTACATATTGCCCATGGCCCATGTATGTATGTGCGTCCAACCTTCCCGGCGCTTCCAGAGGACTTACCGTTGGGCTGCGTGGATGCCCGTGCCGGACGGGCAGCCTATGATGCGCTCTGCATGGCGATCGACGATGCAAAACTCGGTCGTATTTCAGCTATTGTCACCGCCCCCCTGAATAAAGAGGCCATGCATGCAGCAGGGCTTGATTTCCCGGGCCACACTGAAATACTTGCGCAGCGAACGGCTACCGAACACGTTGCCATGATGCTGGTCAATGAACAACTGCGCGTCATCCTTGCCACGATTCATATCACCTTGTCTGAGGTCCCCCAGACCATCACTCAGGAATTAGAGTTACGCACCATTGAACTCGCGCATAAGGCTTGCGTGGGGATGGGTATCGCAGCGCCCAGGATCGCCGTAGCCGGTTTGAACCCCCATGCGGGAGAAAACGGTAAGTTCGGACGCGAAGAGCTCGATATTCTGTTACCGGCGATTGCCCAGGCGCGTGCGCAAGGTATTGATGCAACGGGCCCCTGGCCTGGGGACACGATATTCATGCGGGCACGCAAAGGTGAATTTGATATCGTCGTCGCTCAATACCATGACCAGGGGCTGATCCCAATCAAATACCTAGGCGTCGACGATGGCGTCAACATAACCGTTGGGCTGCCCTTTGTCAGAACGAGCGTTGACCATGGCACTGCCTTTGATATAGCCGGTCAAGGAATAGCGGACCCCTCTTCCCTTGAGACAGCTTTTAAACTCGCAATTAAGATGTTGGGTACAAATAATGAATAAAGGGTTAACCCGTAATACCTGACATTTCGCAAAGGTTTCCATAAAAAACTAGATTAGATATCAAAGCTAAGTATATAATTTACATAGTTTTTATATTTTCCAAGGCAACAGGAATGGGTTTTTTGTCTTTTTTTCCGTCTCGCCAGGCTTGGCTCGCACCATTATTGTGCGTGGCGTTAGCTTCCCCTATCGCCCAGGTTGCCGCCCAAAATACGAGTGACAGCTCAGGATCAAGCGCTAACAGCACTAAGAAAAAGCCGGCGACGACCAACAAACAAAACAGCAAGACCGCTCAAAAACCAAGCACCGCGACAACAAAAAAAACCAGTACAGCTAAATCCACCAAAAGCTCTGCAGTCAAGCCCTCCAACGCCCCGAGTATTAACAAAAAAGCAGTCGCCGCTACCGGGGCAACTAAAGTTGCCTCCATAGGCGCTGTCAGGTCGAACGTGGTGTTCGTTCAGGATCTCTCCAGTCAGGCAGTGCTTTATTCACGCAACGACGAAGGTCCACGCCCAATCGCCTCGATTACTAAACTGATGACGGCTCTCATCGTCACCGATGCCAACCAGAACATGCAGGAAATGCTCGAAGTCACACAAGCGGATGTTGATCAAGTCAAACACAGCCGCTCGCGACTGGCCGTTGGCGCGCGCCTCACGCGTGCAGACATGTTGCACATTGCCCTGATGTCTTCGGAAAATCGTGCGGCCAACGCTTTGGCACGTAATTATCCTGGTGGGATGAATGCCTTTGTTGCTGCGATGAATGCCAAAGCAAGACAGCTCGGTATGATTCAGTCACGGTTTGTCGAACCAACAGGTTTGTCGAGTGACAATGTGTCTTCACCGCGCGATCTGGTTAAACTCTTGCAAGCTTCTGCGTCTCGTCCGACCATTAGTAACTATTCAACAGATAACCAGCAAGAAGTCAGTGCGGGCAATAAAACGCCTACCGTATTCCGTAACACCAATATGTTGGTCACCAACCCGGCTTGGGATATCAAGGTATCAAAGACTGGCTTTATCAACGAGGCCGGTCAGTGCCTAGTGATGGTGACACGCATCAACAACCGTGACACAGCGATCGTCTTGCTTAATGCTGAAGGCAAAGGCACGCGAATTTACGATGCAATGAAAATCAAACAAATGGTGCAGGCAAAGCAGCAAGTCGCCGCAACGGATCAAGCTGAGATAGAAAGCGTTGAAAAAGAGATATAAAGACACAGTTAAAAAGTGTCGCTTGAAAAAACTGAACGCCTCTTAACGAGGCGTTTTTTTATAAGTCGACTCTCGTTGCTGTCAGAAATTACTCGGAGGAAAATATTCCTGGTCCACCTGCAAAATTCAGGAAGCGCGTACTTGAGCCCTGGAAGGTCAACCTGACCGTTCCAATTGGACCATTACGTTGCTTACCAATAATAATTTCGGCCGTACCTTTGTCGGGTGAGTCAGGGTTATAAACCTCATCACGATAGATAAACAAGATCAAGTCAGCATCCTGCTCAATCGCACCCGACTCGCGCAGATCACTCATCACCGGACGTTTATTAGGACGCTGTTCCAAACTCCGATTAAGCTGAGACAACGCGATAACAGGGCACTCGAGCTCTTTGCCGAGTGCTTTTAACGAGCGGCTGATTTCAGAAATCTCTGTCGCGCGGTTTTCACCGGCCGAGCTTGCTCCCATCAACTGCAAGTAATCGATCACGATCAAACCAAGCTTGCCACACTGCCGCGCCAGGCGACGTGAGCGCGCCCTGACTTCGACCGAACTGAGGGCGGGTGTTTCATCAATATACAGTTGCGCATCCTGCATTTTCTGGACCGCATGGGTCACACGTGGCCAGTCATCTGCAAGCAACTTACCCGTGCGCATACGATGCTGATCGAGCATACCGACAGAGCCGAGCATACGCATCGCGAGCTGCACCGCCCCCATCTCCATGGAAAACACGGCAACAGGTAAACCCTGCTCGATTGCTACATGCTCAGCGATGTTCATCGCGAGCGAGGTCTTACCCATGGAGGGACGCCCCGCCACGATCACCAGATCACCGCCTTGCAGGCCTGAGGTCATCTTATCGAGATCAGTAAACCCTGTTGGCACACCGGTGACATCTGAGTCGCCTTCGCGATGATAGAGCTCGTCAATACGCTCGACCACCTCTGAGAGCAAGGGCTGAATTTCACGAAACCCTGCGGTCGCCTTGGCGCCTTCCTGCGCGATCTTAAATACTTTTGACTCCGCCTCGTCCAGTAACTGGCGCGCTTCTTTGCCCATCGGATTAAAGGCCGTTGCAGCGATCTCATCGGCTACGCTGACGAGTTTGCGCAACATGGAACGCTCGCGCACAATTTCGGCATAGCGTCGAATATTCGCAGCCGATGGAGTGTTGTGCGCCAAGGCGTTGAGATAGCCCAAACCACCGACTTCGTCTGACTTTCCTACACTTGAAATCGACTCATGCACAGTCACTACGTCGGCAGGACGCCCCAGATTAATCAGTCGGGCAATATGGTGCAAGATGAGTTTGTGATCGAATCGATAAAAATCGTCCTCATTGACCACATCACTGACACGTTCCCAGGCGGCATTGTCCAGCAATAATCCGCCCAGGACAGATTGCTCCGCCTCAACGGAATGAGGGGGGACACGCAAATACTCGAGCTGGGGATCGGACGGATTATTCATAACCTAATCATAACCGCTGCAAAGTATGGGTAACGTATAAAAAACCCTGAACATCACGCCAATGGAGTTTGGCGAGCAGCCAGCCCAGAGAAGTTTTTACTTTTCCAAAAGAGCGGCCAAAACGCGCGAGCTCTTTGGCGACCAAGGGATCTGGATTGGCCTCTAGATAGGTATCTAAAAGACGATTACAAAGGATCTGACGTGAGTCTGGCGTCAGCTCATGCCCACGCAGCCCTGCCATGGAAGAAAGCATCTGATAGACGTCATAGGCCTGGCCTAACGGTCTGGACATGGCTTCACCAATATTTTCTTCAAAATCGACTCGCGTAATGCGATCATTTAAAAACATCAAGTTGCGTAACTGCGCACCACCATGAACAAAGCCTGCCTGATGAAACGCAGCGAGGTCCTTGGCACACCGATCCATCCACACCAGACGCTGTGCAGGGACGCTGCGACGCACAAGAAACGGTACACCCTGCCCAACATAGGAGAGCACAAGTACGCCAGGTTCCTGGTGAAGAATCTCAGGTACGTGGCAGCCAGCCTCATAAAGAATGTGCAAGCGTTTTGCTTCGTCGCTCAAGCCATTCTGTAACAAGACTCTTGCAGACGGATGTTCACCGAATGCAAGCCAACAAAACTGGGCAAGTGTCCAGGAGCGAATAAAACGCAGTAGGTAAATCAGGCGAGTCGACATGGAGTCACGCCTGCGCTTGACGACACACGGCACCCCTTCAATTTCAATCACCGATACGCCAGGACCATCCTTGGCGTGCAGCGCGAGCCAAGCCTTGAGTCCTGAGTCAAAGGGAGAAAATGTCGGAGTCATAAGAAGTTAATCTCTAACAAACTACAAGAAGAACACAGCAGAAATCAAACACCAGGAATCGAAGCGCGATAAAACAAAAAGCCGGCATAAGCGCCGGCTTTTTGTGCACATCTTTTGATACTTAGACCAGATCACCCACAACGACAACTGTGATGCTGCTCACGACATCAGGGTGCAGAGCAACCTGAATCGGGAACTCGCCCACGGCTTTGAGTGGACCTTCTGGCAGACGAATCTGCGATTTTTCAATGCCAGCAAAACCCGCTGCAATCAAACCAGTCGCGATGTCCATGTTGGTCACGGAACCGAACAGACGACCATCCACACCAGCTTTCTGGCTGATTTTCAGCGAGAAGCTTTCCAGACGCGCGCCAACTGCTTGTGAAGCAGCCAGTTTTTCAGCCTGGACTTTCTCGAGCTCGGCGCGACGCAATTCAAACTCTTTCAGAGCTGTTTCGGTAGCACGACGGGCTTTTTTCTGGGGAATCAGGAAGTTACGTGCATAACCATCACGCACGCGGACCACTTCACCGAGGTTACCCACGTTTACGACTTTTTCAAGAAGAATAATTTGCATGGTATGCCCCTGGATCAGTTGTGGTTGTCAGTAAAGGGCAAGAACGCCAGAAAACGAGCACGCTTGATAGCGGTGTCGAGTTGACGCTGATAAATTGCCTTAGTACCGGTCAAACGAGCAGGAATGATCTTGCCGTTTTCCTGAATGAAATCACGCAGTGTGTCGAGATCTTTGTAATCAATCTCGTCAACATTCGCAGCGCTAAAGCGGCAAAATTTGCGACGCTTAAAGAGCGGATTTTGTTGGGTGAATTTCTTTTTTTCTTTTTTCTTACCGAAGAAAGCCATGATATGCCTTGTTCAAATTTGTTGAATTCGCTGCGCATGCAGTCTGAATTTTGGAGAATCTTTTCGTACTGGAGCTATAAACCCCTGAATTCGTACTGTTGTTCCTAAGCCAATCGTGCCTGCCATCTGTACCAGATCTCCCATCACCAAAATTTGTAGCGCGAACGCTATGCGGCGTGGAACACCTGCCTCAGAAACTTCAGACTCATGTGAAAGCAAAAACTCTAAAACGGGTATGCCTGCTGGTGTGTACCTGACGGGCGACTGTTCTAGTATCTGACCTTCCACTTCGAGCCGATTCACGGCAGACCTTTAATATGCTTAATGAACGACGTTACTTATTCAGCGTCGTCTGCAATGACTTCTGCAGAGGCTTTACGGGCTTCATCGCGCTCGACTTGCTTCATCATGATTGATGGCTCTGTCTGAGGAGCTTTCATCTTGATCACGAGGTGGCGCAAGACTGCGTCGTTGAAACGGAAAGCATTCTCGAGTTCGTCGAGTGTTGCCTGGCCGCATTCAATGTTGAAGCAGATGTAGTGGGCTTTGACCAGTTTCTGGATTGGGTAAGCCAATTGACGGCGACCCCAGTCTTCGAGACGGTGGACTTTACCACCCTGTGAGGTTACCAGTGCCTGGTAACGCTCAACCATAGCGGGGACTTGCTCGCTCTGGTCTGGGTGAACGATAAATACAACTTCATAATTCCGCATGCAAACTACTCCTGAGGATGTCTGGCTAAGCGCTTACAAGAACGTTTGTAGTCCTCATACACACTTCGCCAGTGTCAGCCCGCCGTGCTAGAAATCTAACCGGTCGAGCAAGAAAGCCTGCTATTTTCGCTTATTCAGGGGATTTACGCAAGTAGATTTACGGTAACCCCCTGAATATGAGGCATATTTAAGAATAAAACCGCTTTCTGATCGAGTGTTCGATCCCTGCGGCATCCAGCCCTACCCCAGCTAGCAAGGCCGCCTGTTCGCCATGATCGATAAACAAATCAGGCAAACCAAGTTGCAACAACGGACAGACCAGTCCAGACTGATTCAGTGTTTCCGCGACCGCGCTTCCCGCACCCCCCATGACACAGCCCTCTTCGAGGGTCACCAAGGCCTCATGGCCCGCAGCCATTTCGCGCACCAGATCCTGGTCAAGCGGTTTCACAAACCGCATATCCACTACACTCAGATCAAGCGCGTCGGCCACCTGCATGGCTGCTGGCAACAGCGTACCAAAGACGAGGATGGCAATTTTTGAGCCGCGCCGGCGAACAATACCGCGCCCAACCGGTACAGTGTCCAAACCTGGCTGAACCGCTGCGCCACAACCTGAGCCTCTCGGATAACGCACCGAAGCCGGTCCTGGATATTGATAGCAAGTCGACAGCAGCAAGCGACACTCGTTTTCATCTGAAGGCGTCGCCACAACCATATTCGGAATACAGCGCAGGAAGGCAATGTCATAGTTACCGGCATGTGTAGCACCATCCGCTCCCACCAGACCCGCCCGATCCAGAGCAAACGTCACGTCCAGATTCTGCAGCGCTACATCATGGATCAGCTGATCATAAGCGCGCTGCAAAAATGTCGAATAAATGGCAACAACGGGCTTCTGACCCTCGCAGGCAATACCTGCCGCAAACGTCACTGCGTGCTGCTCAGCAATGCCGACATCAAAGTAACGGGTTGGAAAACGCCGATCAAACTCCACCATGCCACTGCCCTCACGCATGGCTGGCGTAATACCGATCAGGCGAGGATCATGATCCGCCATATCGCATAGCCAGTGACCAAACACCTGTGTAAACGTTGTTTTCGGTGCGGAGTTTGATTTTTGGATACCGATCGCCGGATCAAACTTACCTGGTCCGTGATACAGAACAGGATCAGCTTCGGCAAGCTTATAGCCCTGGCCTTTCTTAGTCACGACATGCAAAAATTGCGGGCCTTTGAGCGCACGCATATTTTGCAGGGTCGGGATCAAGGCATCCAGATCATGTCCATCGATTGGACCGACATAGTTAAAGCCCATTTCCTCGAAAAGCGTCGCAGGCGTGACCATGCCCTTGGCATGCTCTTCAAAGCGTCTGGCAAGCTCCAGCACGGGAGGTACATGTTGCAATACAGCACGTCCCACATTTTTAGCCGCAGCATAAAACTGTCCAGACATCAGTCTGGCCAGATAACGATTCATCGCGCCAACGGGTGGCGAGATCGACATATCGTTATCGTTGAGGATCACAAGCAAATTGATATCAGGTGTAACGCCTGCATTGTTCATGGCCTCAAACACCATGCCAGCAGTCAGTGCGCCATCTCCGATGACCGCGATATGCTGGCGCGACACACCGGCATTGCGCGAGGCAACAGCCATCCCGAGCGCAGCTGAAATGGAAGTTGATGAGTGGGCCGTACCGAAAGAATCGTATTCGGACTCTGAACGTTTGGGAAAGCCAGACATACCGCCAAACTGACGCAGATGCGCCATGCCCTCTTTGCGACCCGTCAGGATTTTATGTGGATAAGACTGATGTCCGACATCCCAGATAATACGGTCATGGGGGGTGTCATACACATAGTGCAAAGCGACAGTCAGCTCAACCGTACCAAGATTGGAGGACAAATGGCCACCGGTTCTAGACACGGACTGCAGCAAAAAACTACGCAGCTCATCGGCCAGGCGCATCAGTGTCCGGCGATCCAGATGCTTGAGATCGGCGGGCGAGTGAATAGAGTTTAAAAGTTCTGTCGACATAAAACGCTACTTTAAAAAATCTTTCGGCTCAATCAATCAGTGATTGCGCAAAACTATAAAATCAGCAAGAACCGTCAGCAAATCCGCCGAGCGGCCAAACGGTTCAATTGCCTTGAGTGCCTGCGCATGCAATTGCTGCGCAAAATTCTGTGCACCCGCAAGGCCCATCAAACTAACATAAGTCGGTTTATTCGCGGCAGCGTCTTT
>CANCRX010000026.1 GCA_947380655.1 Alcaligenaceae bacterium
AATTGCCTGCACCAGACTGGCAGGCCTTGATGGCTAGCTTGTCTTATCAGCAGTCTTTGAAATCTGTTCGTGCACTACATGCAAGAGCCTGAGTCCACTCCTTCCGAGTCAAGCGCGTCGGAGTCAAGCGCGTCGGAGCCAAGTGCTCCGGAGTCAAGCGCACCTGAGCCAATCAAGCCTGAAGCACTCAAACCTGACTTTGATATCAAAGCTTTTTTATCCAAGCTACCTCATTTGCCGGGGGTATACCGGCATATTGACGCCTCGGATGAAGTGCTCTACGTTGGTAAAGCGCGGGACCTGAAAAAAAGGGTCGCGTCGTATTTCCAAAAAACACCGTCGAGTCCTCGTATTGGTCATATGGTGGCGCGCGTAGTCCGTCTTGAAGTGACGGTCACACGCTCCGAGGCCGAAGCACTGATACTCGAAAACAACCTCATTAAAAGTCTGCGTCCACGCTACAACATCTTGTTTCGTGATGACAAGTCTTATCCTTATCTGATGTTGTCAGCACATCCAGCGCCGCGTATTGCCTATTACCGTGGCTCCACCCAAAAGAAAGGTCAGTTTTTCGGCCCTTATCCAAGTGCTTGGGCTGTTCGCGAAACGATTCAGATTCTACAAAAAGTTTTTCGCTTACGTACCTGTGAAGACACGGTCTATGCGAATCGCTCGCGACCCTGTTTATTGCATCAGATCGGTCGTTGTTCGGCCCCCTGTGTGGATGTGATCTCAAAAGAAGATTACGCTGCGGACGCCCAGCGCGCGGCACGCTTTCTCAATGGTGAGACCCAGGAGATCATGGGGGATATTGAACAACGCATGCTGGTGGCCTCTGAAGCGCTTGAGTTTGAACAAGCGGCGTTGCTGCGCGATCAGATGGGGGCGCTGGCAAAAGTCCTGCATCAGCAGACGATGGAGGATTCAGATAGCCGGGACACGGATATCATTGCGGTCGCTTCGGCCGGTGGCCGTGTCTGCGTCAATTTGGCCATGGTCCGGGGTGGCAGGCATCTCGGTGATCGGGCGTTTTTCCCTACCCATACTGATGGAGATTCGCAATCCCAGGTTCTTGAGGTTTTTATTGCCCAGCATTACGTTGATAGTCCGATGCCTCCTGCGATTATTGGATCCCATGCCTTGCCGGATGAGGCCTTGATCGATTTGCTGGCTGAGTCACGCGGTATACGTTCGAAGTTTGTTAGCCGTCCTCAGGGCATCCGTCGCGCCTGGCTGGAGCAGGCAGGTCGCAATGCAGACATGGCTTTGGCCAATGCACTCTCAGAGTCTGGCGCGCGCAGTGCGCGCACGCTTGCTCTGGCAGAGGTATTGGATCTGGATACTGATCCACAGGTGCTAGAGGCGCTGCATATAGAGTGTTTTGATATCAGCCATACTGCAGGCGAGGCGACGCAGGCCTCATGTGTTGTCTATGCGCATCATGCCATGCAGCCTTCACTTTATCGACGCTACAACATCGCTGGGATTACTCCAGGCGATGATTATGCTGCAATGCGTCAGGTGCTGACACGCCGCTTTGGCAAAGTGGCCGACGGCGATGCACTGATGCCGGGCTTGGTTTTGATTGATGGCGGTAAGGGACAGGTTGAAATTGCCCGACAGGTGTTTGCAGAGCTCGGTCTGAGCATTGATGTGCTGGTCGGCGTAGCAAAGGGTGAAAAACGTAAAGTGGGCCTCGAAACGCTGATTTTCGCGGATGAGCGCACGCCACTGGCCCTTGGGCAGGAGTCAGCGGCTTTGATGCTGATCGCGCAGATTCGTGATGAAGCGCACCGTTTCGCTATTACCGGCATGCGGGCTAAGCGAGCCAAGGCTCGTAACGTCTCCAGACTCGAAGATATTGATGGGATTGGGGCGAAAAGACGACAGCGTCTATTAGCGCGTTTTGGTGGATTTTCAGGTGTTGCGAATGCCAGTATCGAAGACCTCGCCTCGGTGGAGGGCATCTCCGCGGAGTTGGCCGAGAAGATCTATTTTGCTTTGCGCTGATCAAGTGCGTTAGCATACGGCTATGCCTTTTAATCTCCCCATCTTTCTGACCTGGCTGCGCATCGCCATGATCCCACTTGTTGTGGGTCTCTTTTACTTGCCTGAGTCCTGGCTTAGTATCCCTTCCCGTGATGCATTCGCAGCCTGGGCGTTCGTGATTGCCGCCTTGACGGACTGGTTTGATGGCTGGTTGGCGCGCCGCTGGAATCAGACGTCTTCGTTCGGTGCTTTCCTCGATCCTGTTGCCGACAAATTGATGGTCACTGCAGCGTTGTTAGTGCTGCTTTACCTCGGTCGCGTCGACGTCATGATTGCGTTTGTCATCATTGGTCGCGAAATTACGATTTCCGCTCTGCGTGAGTGGATGGCCAAGATCGGTGCGAGTGCGAGTGTCGCAGTGCATTGGCTGGGTAAATTTAAAACCGCAGCGCAAATGATTGCGATTACTTGCCTGCTGTTTCACAGTGACTTTATGGGTGTTCCAGTCGCCTTGATCGGACAGGTTCTGATTCTCGTGGCTGCAATTCTGACCCTCTGGTCGATGCTGTATTACTTGCGACGCGCGATGCCAGTGATTCGGGAAAAAGCCAACTAGGTTTTTAAATATAGAGTGCGTTTACTGTCTGGCGCTACGTTCGCTGGACGGTGCAGACATGCCTGGTGTCGCACGCCACGGATTGATGTCCAGACCGCCTCGTCGGGTATAGCGCGCATAGACCGACAAAGACTGCGGCTGACAGGTGCGCATGAGGTCGACAAAAATTCTCTCTACACAATTTTCATGAAAACCATTGTGCATACGGAATGAAACAATATATTTCAACAGACCTGCATGATCGATCGGTAGACCTGTGTAATGAATCTGCACGCAAGCCCAATCCGGTTGTTGAGTCACAGGACAATTCGACTTAAGCAGACGGGAAAATAAAGTCTGTGTGATCAGGTCAGAACTATCCGTTCCATTTAGAGCTGATTCTTTTGCGAGCGACAGGAGTTCAGCCGTTGGTTCGTAGTGTTCAATCGCGACATCTTGGGCGTCGAGATTAATTCCTCTAAATTCAGAAATTGACTCAGCTTCAAACGCATGGGGTGCCAGCAGGTCGATCGATACACGAGCGCCAGCTGCTTGAGACAGGTCTTGTTGTAAGCGCGCAAGCACAGCGTCGCTCGAATCAAAACGCGTCTGGTTAAAACTATTTAAATAAAGTTTGAACGATTTTGATTCAATAATATTTGGACTGGAGCAAGGGACTTTTACCCGCAGAAGCGCGACCTGTGGGAGTCCTTTTGTATTGAGCCATGACATCTCGTAGGCATTCCAGAGGTCCCAGCCCTCAAAGGGCAGGTGGGAGGTGGTTAACGCAATCTCTTGCCTGGCTCCTGCTCGCGGGATCGGAAACAGAAGCGTTGCATCATAAGCAGACGGATAAATAACGGATTTTCCGAGCACAAGGTCTGAGGAGTGATGAGGCATAAAGTTTTATTTAAAGTTGAACTGCAGAGCGCCGAACCGCTGGATACGTGTTTTTGATTTTAACTTCTAATCATATTGACCTAAATCAAGCGGGCAAAGACGTATTCGCAATAAGATAACGTTCATATGGCTAAATCATTTTTTACCCCCAACCGTGCGCTCACTCCAGAGGAGATGGTCGATCGTCGTCGTACCTTGGTACGACTGGGTCTGGCGTGGCTCTCGATGATGCAGGTCATGATGTTCGCGCTGCCTGGCTATTTGCGCATCGAAGCAGGTCCGAACGATAGTCTCGAAGTACTGGACTGGGCGATCTTTCTGATGAACTGGGCGAGTCTGGCGATGACGGTACCTGTCATGCTTTATAGCGCCTGGCCGATCTGGCAAGGGCTCGCGCGTGCGATTCAAAACCGGCAGATCACCATGGATGTCCCGGTTGCAATCAGTATGGTTGCGGCCTTTGTTCCTAGCACCCTTGCGACGATTGCTGGAACAGGTGAGGTTTATTTTGACTCGGTCACCATGTTTATTGCTTTTTTACTGACCGCGCGTTTTTTTGAAAATCGTGCGGTCCAATCCGTTGATGTGGCTAATTTGCAGCAAGGCCTGCATCAGCGTCTGAAGCAACTCTGTTTGCCTTTGCTTGCTCGAGCAGATCGTGTTGCGACGGTGTTTGTTCTGGCTCAGCTTGCATTATCGGCTGTCGTGACGATTGTCTGGTGGCGGATTCAGCCCGAGCATGCGTTGTCTGTGCTGGTGGCTTTACTGGTCATGAGTTGCCCTTGTGCATTGTCACTGGCTGCCCCAGTGTCGCTCGCAGCAACCCACGCAACCCTTGCGGCACATCCTCACATTACCCCGGAACAGGCTGAGATCCTCTTCTCAAATACCCGCAGGATTACCTACCAGAATCTGTATGGGGCCTTAGCCTGGCACCTGTTGACCATGCCTTTGGCGGCGTTTGGTTTGGTCACGCCCTGGATCGCTGCCCTGGCGATGTTTGTTTCATCGATGGCCGTGATGGGTAACGCCTGGCGTTTGTACCGGATTCCGCAAGTCAGTGCAGCAGTTTCCTGCGCACAGGGCTATACGACCCCCTCTGGTTTGGCTTAGGTTCAGGCAGTGGAAATTCTGTATCTCTTACTACCCCTCTCGCTCGCTGTGGTAGCACTGATTGGTGGCGTACTCTGGTGGGCTGTTTTTTCCGGTCAGTATGATGATCCGGATGCGGCTGCCTATTCCATCCTGCAGGATGATGACAGGCCCGACCAACCTTAAGGGTGTCGCGACAGGTTCGCCTGTTGGTCAATACACACTGTTCCTCCCAAAATGCATCCGACTTGATCCAAATCAAAGTCTTTACCTTTGAGTAAAGGCAATATAGGGTCATGAAAAAACGTTTGAATAAAAGGAACGCAAATCATGGCTAGTTCGCCCGCAGCAACAGCCGATACCTTTAACTACACCGTCGTCAGGCAATTTGCCATCATGACGGTCGTCTGGGGTATCGTCGGCATGTTGGTTGGAGTTGTTATTGCCGCACAATTATTGTGGCCTCAACTCAACCTGGATATTCCCTGGCTGACCTACGGTCGCCTGCGCCCACTGCATACCAATGCGGTGATTTTTGCGTTTGGTGGCAGTGCTTTGTTTGCTGCCTCTTATTATGTGGTGCAGCGTACCTGTCAGGCGCGACTGTTCTGCGGCAAACTGGCTGCGTTCACCTTCTGGGGCTGGCAGTTAGTGATTCTTTCGGCAGCAATAACGCTCCCGCTGGGTATCACCACCAGCAAAGAATACGCAGAGCTTGAGTGGCCGATTGATATCCTGATTACGCTGGTCTGGGTTGCCTACGCCATTGTTTTTTTTGGCACAATCGTTAAAAGACGTTCCAAACATATTTATGTCGCGAACTGGTTTTTTGGTTCCTACATCCTGACGATCGCGATCCTGCATATCGTCAATAATATCGAGATGCCCGTCTCGATGTGGAAATCCTACTCGGCCTACGCTGGTGTACAGGATGCCATGGTGCAGTGGTGGTACGGCCATAACGCGGTAGGGTTCTTTCTGACCACCAGCTTTCTGGGCATGATGTATTACTTCATTCCTAAACAAGCTGAGCGCCCCATTTACTCCTATCGCTTGTCGATCGTGCACTTCTGGGCCTTAGCTTTCACCTACATGTGGGCAGGCCCTCATCACTTGCTGTACACCTCACTGCCTGACTGGACTCAGTCACTCGGTATGGTGTTCTCGCTGATTCTGTTGGCACCTTCCTGGGGCGGCATGATCAACGGCATCATGACGCTATCAGGTGCCTGGCACAAACTGCGTACCGATCCGATCCTGAAATTCATGGTGGTGTCGTTGTCTTTCTACGGTATGTCGACCTTCGAGGGCTCGATGATGTCAATCCGTACCGTGAATGCGCTTTCACACTACACAGACTGGACCATTGGTCACGTGCACTCTGGTGCGCTGGGTTGGGTCGCGATGATTACCTTCGGTATGTTGTATTACCTGATTCCAAGGCTCTGGGGTCGTGAAAAAATGTACAGCACGCGTTTGATCGAGGTGCATTTCTGGATCGCAACAATTGGTGTAGTGCTGTATATCGCTTCCATGTGGATTGCAGGCGTGATGCAGGGTCTGATGTGGCGTGCCACAGAGGCCGACGGCTCGCTGACTTACAGTTTTGTTGAATCCGTTAAGTCTACGTTCCCGTTCTACGCGATTCGTCTGATGGGTGGTGCGTTGTACCTCTGCGGCATGTTGCTGATGGCCTACAACGTCTTTAAAACAGTGATGGGTCAGACTCCGGTGAATCCTGCGATTCCACAAGACACGATCGATCCTGTCCGTTCAATCGCCGCATCGGCCCACGCCTGAGGAGCATGTCATGGGACAAGAAAAACATTCATTCTTCTCGCACCAGACGCTTGAAAAAAACATCGGTTTGATGATCGTCTGCAGTATTCTGGTCGTGCTCTTTGCGGGACTGGTGCAGATCGTACCGTTGTTTTTTCAGCACTCAACCACTCAAGCCGCCCCTGGTGTAGAGCCATATGATGCATTGCGATTAATGGGACGTGATCTTTACATCCGCGAAGGCTGTGTAGGTTGCCATTCCCAGCAGGTGCGTATGCTGCGTGCAGAAGTCCAGCGCTATGGTTCTTACTCCGTCGCCGGTGAGTCAGTCTTTGATCACCCCTTCCTTTGGGGTTCCAAACGTACTGGTCCTGATCTGGCCCGCGTAGGCGAGCGTTACTCGGATGATTGGCATCGCATTCACCTGCGCAATCCGCGCAATGTGGTGCCTGAGTCCAATATGCCTGGTTATCCATGGCTGGCTCAGAACCCTGTTCAGAGCAACGACATTGGTGAGCGTATGCGTGCTTTGCGTATCTTGGGTGTGCCTTACACCGAGGCACAGATCACTGCCGCGCCAGAGGCACTGAAAGGTAAAACAGAAGAGGACGCCGTGATTGCCTATCTTCAGGGCTTGGGAACCAGTGTGCGTCGCGCGCAACTTCAATCCAGCAGCACAGGAGCGAAATGATGTTGGCTTATCTGAATGCACTTGCAACAGTCTTGGCGATGCTGACTTTTTTCGGCATTGTCTGGTGGGCCTTTTCAAAGGGTCGACAGGATGCGAACCGCGAATCGGCGTTGCTGCCTTTTGCACTGCCTGATGAGGGAAAAATCGATCCGCAACATAAAGAGGAAGCACGGTCATGAGCGATTTCGTTGACGGCTTTTGGGGTTATTACGTTGGCAGCATTGCGCTGCTCGGTATTGCCTGGTGTTTATGGCTGATTTTTTCTCAGCGTAAATGGTTGGGTGCACGCACGGTAAAAGTTGAGGACACAGGTCACGTGTGGGACGGTGATTTGCGTGAGCTCAATAATCCTGTGCCGCGCTGGTGGACCATCATGTACGTTGGCATGTGTATCTTTGGTCTGGGCTATCTGGTGCTGTATCCAGGACTGGGCGCTTACAAAGGTCAGCTGGGCTTCACCACCGCTCAGGAAGTCAGGCAGGACCAGATTGATCTTGATACTTCAGTTAAGCCTGTTTTTGCTAAGTTCGCAAAAATGGACATCCCAGCGATTGCGGCTGACGCTGATGCACACGTGATTGGTCAGCGGTTGTTTCTGAATAACTGCGCGCAGTGTCACGGTTCAGACGCAAAAGGTGGCCCAAGCTTTCCAAATTTGATACAAGGCGATTCGCTGTATGGTCGTGATCCTGAAACGCTGGTTGCTACCATTACTAAAGGTCGTAATGGGATCATGCCAGGATTCAAGGAGACCATTAATCCGCAGATGGCCAGTGATATCGCACAATACGTGCGTTCGCTGTCTGGCTTGGCTGCAGATCCAATCAAGGTTGTCCGCGGTAAACCTGAGTACATGAACTACTGCGTAGCTTGTCATGGCGTGGAAGGCAAGGGCAATAAAGCCTTAGGCGCTCCCAATCTGACAGACGATGTCTGGCTCTATGGCAGCTCAGAGGCGACGATTGTGAGCGGTATTCTGAATGGCCGTAATAACCGGATGCCTGCTCAAGAGCAGAACCTGACTCCAGAACAAATTCGTCTGGTTGCGGCTTGGGTCTGGAGTCTCTCGGGTGGACGCGATGTCACCTCAGCGACTGTCAACGCAGCAACTAAGTGAGTAGACTGAATGCCGATTGATTTGAAAACTCAGCAACCCTCCAGCGAGCAGATTCCTCCTCCCTGGAGACCTGCAGGGGCAAAGTTGTTGCCTGCAGGTGCTGAGACCATCGAAGAATCGATCATTGATGTGCGACAAAAAATTTATCCACGCTCCGTCAGTGGCTGGTTTGCGCGTTGGCGGATCATTTTTGTGGTGCTCACGCAGGTGCTTTTCTACGGCCTGCCGTGGCTGAACTGGAATGGACGCCAGGCGGTGTTATTCGATCTGGGCGCACGTAAGTTTTATATCTTTGATATGGTCTTGTGGCCGCAGGACGTTATTTATCTGACGTTGCTGTTGATTATTTCTGCGCTCGGACTATTTTTATTTACCGCTATTGCTGGTCGACTGTTTTGCGGTTATGCCTGCCCACAGACGGTTTATACAGAAATCTTCATGTGGATCGAGCGCCATGTTGAGGGCGATCGTGTTGCGCGCATTCGTCTGGATGAGTCTGGCTTTTCCTTGCGTAAGCTACGCATCAAAGCCACCAAACACATACTCTGGATTCTGGTGGCCTTTGTCACGGGATTTTCTTTTATTGGCTACTTTGCACCGGTTCGTACGCTAGGTGCGGATCTTGTTGCGCTATCACTCGGCCCCTGGCAGTGGTTCTGGTTGCTGTTCTATAGCTTCGCTACATGGGGTAATGCAGGATTTCTCCGCGAGCAAGTCTGTAAATATATGTGTCCCTACGCTCGATTTCAAAGTGTGATGGTCGATCGCGATACGCTAGTCGTCACCTATGACACCCTGCGCGGTGAGCCACGTGGAGGACGTTCCAAAAAAGTCGACCATCATGCGGTAGGCTTGGGTGATTGCGTTGACTGCAGTATTTGCGTGCAAGTCTGCCCGACAGGGATTGATATCCGGCAGGGTCTGCAATACATGTGCATTGGTTGCGGTGCCTGTGTAGATGCCTGCAACCAGGTCATGGAAAAAATTGAATATCCAACAGGGTTGATTCGCTATACCTCAGAGCGCGGCATGCTTGAGGGACTTTCTGTCTCTCAGATTCGTCGGCATTTGATGCGACCGCGCGTGCTGATTTACAGCGCGTTGATGCTTGTTCTTGTCTCTGTCTTTATTGCCGCGCTTGCTACGCGCACCACGCTACGCGTTGATGTGATCAGAGATCGCGGAGTTTTGGGGCGCGAAGTCGCAGGCGGTATGATCGAGAACGTCTACCGTTTGCAGATTATTAATGCCTCGGAAAAAGAGTTAGAACTTTCTTTGCATGCGGTGGGTTTACCAGGATTGATGGTGAGCGTTGCGGATCAACCTGCTTTACGCACTCACGCAGGCACTCCAACCGGATTACCTGTGCCAGGTACCATACAGTCTGCTGTGACCCAGAGCGCTTCGCATCTGGTGATCCCGCCGGCTTCTAACCGTATGGTTCCTGTTGTTGTTCGCGCACCGGTTGACGCAGGTACTCCAGGTTCGCATCACATACATTTTGTAACGACGTCGACGGCGCCCGATGGGCATGTCGTGACTGAGGTGCGCGAGCCCTCGAGCTTTATCTTCCCTAATTGAGGAGAGACTATATGAATAAGAACGTACAAAATCAAGAGCAACTCGATCTCGGCCCCTGGTGGCGTCAGCCTTGGCCATGGCTATTGATGGCAGGCCCACTGGTCGCGATCATAGGATGTGCGATCACGATGACGCTGGCTTTTAAGAGTTTTTCAGATCAGCCGATTTTCGATGGCGGCATGAAACGCGGCCTGGTTGTCGAGAAACACACGACCCAGCCTAAAGCTGTTGAGCCGCGTTGATCAGGGGCACGCCATGAAATGGCAATCGTTGATGTGGATATTATGGCCTTCATTTTTGATGGCTGGCTTGGCAAGCGCGGTGACCTTTGCGCTGATTGATCCTTTAGATGTCGCGATTTTTGGCTACATCAGGCCAGACCGCGAGGTGTTGTATGCCGCAGGATTTTTCTTTTTCTGGTTTATGGGGGCAATGTCCAGCCTGCTGACGCTTTATATTGTGCCCAAAGAGGGTGACGAGAGAAACGATATTAGTTTCTGACTGAGTGAACCTACCATCTGGTCTCGCTCCTCAGTCAGAGGTTTTGCCGGCTATGGGGCCTAGTTCAGGGTGACCCCAGCATCTTTGACAACTTTAGCGAAGCGTTTGATCTCGCTTTCAAAATAAACCTTATATTCCTCAGGCGTAGACCCTAATACTTGCGCACCCTGGTCTTCCAACTGTTTCAATACACCGGGGTTTTTCAAGGCTTTTAAAATCTCAGCATTGAGTTTTTTGATGATTGCAGGGTCAGTACCGGTTGGTACAACAATTCCTTGCCAGGCGCCCATTTCAAAACCAGGTACGACGGTTTCTGCAACAGTTGGTACATCAGGCAGGACAGGACTTCGGGTTGCGCTGGTAACGGCCAATGCCTTGACACGATTGTCCCGTATGAATTGCACAGAATCATTCAAGGTATTCGTGTCGTACTGAACCTGTCCACCGACTAAATCGATCATGGCTGGCGCACTGCCACGATAGGGCACATGCACGGCATCAATTCCTGTCGCCTGATTCAACAGAAAGGCGCCAAGGTGCGTAATGTTGCCGTTGCCTGACGACGCATAGGCGAGCTTGCCAGGGTTTTTCTTGGCGTACGTGATGAATTCCTGGATATTATTGACAGGGAGTTTAGGATTGATCACGAGTACGAGAGGAACCACCGCGGTGGTCGTGACAGGAACCAGATCTTTCTGTGGGCTGTAGGACAAGTCTTTATAGAGGCTTGGGCTCAGTGCGAGCGATGAAGTGTTGTAAAGAATGGTGTAGCCGTCGGCTTTAGAGGAAGCCACCGCTTGACCGCCAATATTACCGTTCGCGCCCCCTTTGTTATCCACCACAAACGTTTGTCCAAGCTGCTCGGAAAGTTGCTTGGCGATGACGCGCGCGATCAGGTCTGTCGGGCCGCCAGGAGGAAAAGGGACCACCATCGTAACGGTACGAGTTGGCCAGTCTGTCGTTTGTGACAGTGACTGACTTGTCAGGCCGCACGCGAGCGCCAATGCGGCGACGAAACTTGTGATTGTTCGATTCATTATTTTTCCCCTGCCATCATGCGAACCGCTGTGTAGGTCATCACGTCAATTCCGTGTTGATTTTTTACGTCAATTTTTGAGGTCACGATTGCTCGATTATTTTTAGAGGTTGGACGAATACCCGTCACTTCAATTTCCGCCCAGACTGTATCGCCAGCGATGACTGGCTGCAATATTTTTTTGTGTACTTCGAGTAACGCTAACCCTGTGTTTTGCGCCATACCCTGCAGCACCATCCCCTCAATCAGGGTGTAAGTCAGTGCTCCGGGTGCGGGACGTCCTTGCATCGCACCTTTTGAGAAGGTGGTATCGACGAAAATTGCTTCGAGCATTCCCGTTACGGTGATGAAATTAACAATGTCCGTTTCTGTAATCGTGCGGCGAAAGGTTTTGAATCTCTGACCTACGGCGAGTTCTTGCCAGGTAAAACCTTCACCCAGTGTTTTTACTTCACTCATGATTGTTCTCCAGAATGTTGTTTGGCCGCTCCGCGCGTGAGCATTTGTTCAATATGCTCTGCGCTCAGGCCTGCATTGAGAAGCTCTGCGCGCGTATGTTCACCCAAACGTGGTGCCATAGCCGGTGCCACAGTCGAGTGCTGCATGCGAATCGGGCTTCGGGTAAAACGGTATTGGTGACCTTTGTCGTTTTTGAGATCAGTAAAAAAACCAACACTTTTAAGATGAGCATCCGATTCGAGATCCTGCAATCGGTTCGCTGCCGCGGCCGGAATTTCGTGTGTGTCACAGAACTCCAACCAGAACGCGGTCGGCTGTCCGGATACGATTTGACCGGCCAACTCATAGAGCTCGGCAATGTATTTTGTGCGCGCACTGATTTTCGTAAACCGCTCATCTACAGCGTATTCAGGATGTCCGCTTTGTGTGAAAAAAGTCTGCCAGTGTTTATCGGTGTAAGGCATCATGCAGACAAAGCCGTCTTGTGTCTGATAGGGCTTGCGCCACTCCGTCAGTACGCGTGGGTAGCCGATTTCGTCCGAGTGGCCTGGCAGGTGGTGCCCATAGAGATGCTCCACCAATACATAAGATGTCATGGTTTCAAACATGGGGATTTCGATGAATTGTCCCTGGCCGGTGCGTTCACGCTGGAATAGGGCGGCGAGTATGGCGTGCGCTGCAGCAATGCCACAGGTTTTATCGGCGGCGATGGTGGGTAAGTAGCGAGGTGTGCCTGACTGAATCGTCATGATGTCGGCTATACCACTGAGCCCTTGAATAATGTCATCATAGGCAGGACGACCGGAGTAGGCGCCGCCATTACCAAAACCATGCAAGCCAGCGTAAATGAGTTTTGGATTGCGAGCGAGCAGGGTCTCATGATCTAACCCTAGTGCAAGCATTTTTTGAGGGCGCACGCTGTGCATCAGCACATCAGCCTGATCAACCAGTTTCAATAGTGCTTCTTTGGCCTCAGGATCTTTGAGGTTCAGGCAAATGCTTTTTTTGTTGCGGTTCACGCCCAGGAAAATGGCGGATAAGCCTTCCTCTAAACGTGGTCCGGTATTGCGCGTTGAATCGCCCTCGGGCGACTCGACCTTGATCACTTCTGCGCCATAGTCTGCAAGGATCTGGCTGGCGTAGGGGCCAAACACCACAGAGGTAAGGTCAAGGATTTTTATGCCATCTAAGGCCGTGGTTGTGGTTTTTTTGTTCATATGCCGCCAGACTCCACAATAGTTCTATAAACCGTATGATTGCTATTGTTACATGCCCTCGCTATCGTCTGACTGTGCTTTTCATTGACGGCGCTTTCGCCTGGTGATTTAAGGATATTTCCTGATTATGCTGACTGCTCTTGAATTTACGCAGATTCCCACCGAGGAACATGCGTTTCGCTCGGAAATCCGTGCTTTTTTGAATGATGCGCTGGTGGGGATGCCCTCGCACATGCGGGCGCGCTCCTGGATGGGCTCTGATGCAGCCTTTAGTCGCAAACTGGCTGCGCGTGGCTGGCTGGGGTTGACCATTCCGAAACAATATGGTGGTTCTGGTAAGGGCTTTTTTTCCAGATTTGTGTTGTCCGAAGAACTGCTGGCCTCTGGTGCCCCGGTTGCTTCGCACTGGATTGCCGATCGCCAGAGCGGTCCTTTGATTTTGAAGTTCGGAACAGAAGCGCAACGTAATTTTTACATCCCTAAAATTTGCGCAGGAGAAGCGTTTTTCTGTATTGGCATGAGCGAACCTAATTCAGGCTCGGATTTGGCCAGTATTCGCACTCGCGCGCAACCCAATGAAAAGGGCTGGTTGCTCAACGGCAGCAAAATCTGGACTACCAATGCCCATCACTGCCAATACATGATTGCGCTGGTTCGGACGTCTGGTGAAACTGCAGATCGCCAAAAAGGCTTGTCCCAGGTCATTATTGATTTGAGTCTGCCAGGTGTGACGGTGCGTCCGATTGTCGATATGGCGGGTGATGCGCATTTTTCAGAAGTATTTTTTGATAATGTTCAGCTCGGTGCTGATGCTTTAGTGGGTACTGAGGGGCAGGGTTGGGATCAAGTCAATGCCGAGCTAGCCTTCGAGCGAAGCGGACCTGAGCGTATTTATTCAAGCGTGGCGCTTCTTGAGTGCTGGGTCAATCTGCTCAGAGAGCAACCTGCACAGGACAGCGAAACTACTGCACAGTTGGGCAGTCTGTTAGCCGAAATGGCGGTCTTGCGCGCCTTGTCACTTGCCGTCACACAAAAGCTTGTTGAGGGCGAAAGTCCTGCCGTCGATGCTTCAGTCGTCAAGGACTACGGTACCGATTTTGAACAAAAACTGATTCGTCAGATCGCCGCCTGGCTTGGCGCGCACCCTGAGGTGACGGTCTCAGGTGACATGCTCAGCACACTGGGCTATCTGGAACAAATGGGTGTGACCTTTACCCTGCGGGGCGGCACGCGTGAGATCCTGCGAGGCATTATCGCCCGCGGTCTGGGATTGAGGTAATAACAATGCAAAGTTCATTTTTTGATTCGGCCGATCGCCTGTTTGCAGACGAGTGCACGCCTGCGCATATCCGTCAGGTCGAGGCGGGTGGTGATCCGACTAAGCTTTGGGACGCATTGGTTTCTGCAGGGTTTGCCGACGCTTTGCTCCCCGAGAGTGCCGAGGGCGCGGGACTGACGCTTTCTGAAGCCTGGCCTATTTTGTTTTGCATGGGCCGTCATGCTTTGCCTCTGCCTTATGCCCAGACCATGCTGGCACGTGCCTGGTTGCATCAACAAGGTCAGACTATGCCAGAGGGTTCTATTACCTTTGCACCGTTTCAAGTCAATGTCGATGAAGCTGGCGTGACGGCGCGAGCGGTAACGTTTGGTCGGACTGCAACCTGGGTGCTGGCGCAGCATGGAAAGCAAATCTGGCTGCTCCCCACTGACCAGGCTCAAGTCACACCTTCAGGCGCCCATGGCTCGCTGGATGCTGATTTGTACTGGTCGAATGAGGTCGCTAACCAGTCATTACTTGGCGATTGGGCGACGCAGCAGTTTCGTGAATTGCTCGCGCTATCGATGGCCGTGCTGATTGCGGGTGCAGCGGATCGCGTGTTTGAAATGACACTGACCTATGCAAATCAGCGCGTGCAGTTCGGCAAGCCGATCGGTAAATTTCAAGCGGTGCAACAGCAAATCAGCGAGATGGCAGAGCTTGCATTTAGTGCGCGGATGGCTTCCGAGATGTCCTGTCGCAGTGATTCGTGGCAGCCTGTACCGATGCTGGCCGCACTGGCTAAATGCCAGGCAAGTCACGCTGTCACACGCATCACGGCCTATGCGCACGCAGTGCATGGTGCAATCGGCGTGACCCACGAATATGATTTGCAGCTTTACACGCGACGCCTCAACGAGTGGTCCCGGGCAGGAGGAGGGGCGAACTATTGGGCGAGCGTGTTAGGGGAGCATGCGCTTAAGTCTGGTGAAACGGCTGTTGATTTTGTCCGGACAGCGCTTTTTTCTGAACCTGCAGTTTAAGTAAAAAAATAGGCGCCCAGTCTGGCGCCTATTTAAAATGATGCGGTCAGGCTTGCCTTAACAGGGTTTGCCCACCAGTTCGTTGAGTGCAACCATATCCAGTATGCGCACCTCTCGCTGACTCACACGAATCAGACCGTCTCGTGCAAAGCGTGAAAACAGGCGACTGACTGTTTCGATCGTTAGCCCCAGATAATTTCCGATCTCTTCGCGACCCATACGCATGACGAAATCTGTCGATGAGTAACCTAATACAGAAAGTCGCTGCGACATGTTGATGAGAAAGGCCGCCAGGCGTTGCTCCGAGCGCATCGAACCCAAGGCCAATAAAACTTGGTGAGAACGGGCAATTTCCTTGCTCATAATACGTCTGACCTGATGCTGGAGCGAGGGTACATAGCGACTCACATCGTCGATATCCTCAATACGTACGACGCAGACCTCAGAGTCTTCCATGGCGATCGCCGAGGAGCTGTGCTCGCCCTCAATCATGCCATCTAGCCCAATGATCTCACCAGGCAGAAAAAAGCCCGTGATCTGGTGCTGACCATTTGCTTCATCAAGCTGGGTTTTGATTGAACCGAGTCGCAGGCCAAACAAAGCATTAAGCGTTTCGCCCTGGCGAAATAAAGGCTGACCTTTTTCAACCCGAATACGCTCTTTCACCAGTGTGTCGAGTTGTTCGATTTCGTGTGAGGGCATGCCTGTTGGCAGGCATACGTGTCCCATCATGCACGTCGAGCAGTGCGCTGACTCGATGCCGACCGGAACGCGTTTTTGCATAGTGTTGCTACCTTTTTGCTACCTACTTGATACAGGTCAAACTTGAAGGGTTTTATATAAACCCTTAGCCATATATTACTGTCAATATGAACATTATCAGAGCCTAGGGGCACTGTAGCGCTAGTTTTGCTGTTTTGTGTCGGAATCAGTGCTTTCCTGACAAAAAGCTGAACAAATTTGCGTTTTTCCTATTGAAAAAACCATTTTTGGCCGTATGTAGTATCCATTCGATACAGGCCTCGGCCGACACTATAGGAACACCATCATGCGTTTTGACAAACTGACGACCAAGTTTCAGCAAGCGATTGCAGACGCGCAAAGTCTGGCTGCGCGCAATGACAATCAATACATCGAGCCCATTCATGTCCTGTCCGCTTTGTTAGCAGACAGCGAGAGCGGTGCAGGCAGTCTGCTTGCACGCGCTGGTGTTGCCGTGAATCGCCTCCAAACGACGCTCGACACCGCCCTGAAAGGCTTACCACAGGTAAAAGGTACAGACGACAACATCCAGGTCAGTCGTGACCTGCAAGGTGTTTTCACGCGTACTGAAAAAGAAGCCACTAAACGTGGCGATACCTTCATTCCCAGCGAGCTTTTCTTGTTAGCCTTGGCTGATGACAAGGGTGAGGCGGGACGCGCACTCAAAGAGGCAGGTCTGCAACGTCAGGCGCTCGAGTCCGCGATTGATGCCGTGCGTGGAGGTTCTTCCGTGAACGACCAGGAAGGCGAATCCAACCGCGAAGCACTCAAAAAATACACCATGGATCTGACTGAGCGTGCCCGTCAAGGCAAACTCGACCCCGTCATCGGTCGCGATGACGAGATCCGCCGTGCGATCCAGATTCTGCAACGCCGGACCAAAAACAATCCGGTGCTGATCGGTGAGCCAGGCGTGGGTAAAACCGCAATTGTCGAGGGCTTGGCTCAACGCATCGTCAATGACGAAGTGCCAGAGTCTTTGCGCGGCAAAAAAGTCTTGTCGCTCGATATGGCTAGTCTGCTCGCCGGTGCAAAATTCCGTGGAGAGTTCGAGGAGCGCCTGAAATCCGTGCTCAAAGAGCTCGCCATGGAGGAAGGCAAGGTCATAGTCTTCATCGACGAAATCCACACCATGGTCGGTGCAGGCAAAGCCGAGGGCGCAATGGATGCAGGCAACATGCTCAAGCCAGCGCTTGCGCGTGGTGAATTGCATTGCATTGGCGCCACCACCCTGGATGAGTATCGCAAATACATTGAAAAAGATGCCGCGCTCGAGCGTCGTTTCCAGAAAGTACTGGTTAACGAGCCGGACGTCGAGTCCACCATTGCGATCCTGCGTGGTTTGCAAGAGCGTTATGAATTGCACCATGGCGTTGACATCACTGATCCGGCGATTGTTGCCGCAGCTGAGTTGTCACACCGTTACATCACTGATCGTTTCTTACCAGATAAGGCAATCGATCTGATCGATGAGGCGGCTGCGCGCATCCGTATGGAGATCGACTCCAAACCTGAGGTGATGGATAAGCTCGATCGTCGCATCATCCAGCTCAAGATCGAACGCGAAGCCGTCAAGAGGGAAACCGATGACGGGTCCAAGCGTCGCTTGCAGATCATTGAGGAAGAACTCGAAAAGTTGCAACGCGAGTACAACGATTTTGAGGTCATCTGGAAAAGCGAGAAAGCTGCGGTTCAGGGCACGCAATCGATCAAAGAAGAGATCGAGCGTGCACGCGGCGAAATGGCCGAGCTGCAACGCAAAGGTCAATTCGATAAGCTCGCTGAGATTCAGTACAGTACCTTGCCACAGCTTGAGGCACGACTTAAAGCGGCCGAGAGTCAGGGCGATCAGCCAAGCGAAAAACCACGCCTCTTACGCACACAGGTTGGTGCTGAAGAAATCGCCGAAGTCGTTTCGCGTGCAACCGGTATTCCCGTATCCAAAATGATGCAGGGCGAGCGTGACAAGTTGCTCAAGATGGAAGAGCGTCTGCATCAGCGCCTGATCGGTCAGGATGAGGCCGTCGGTTTGGTCGCTGACGCGATTCGTCGCTCACGTGCCGGGCTGTCCGATCCGTCCAAGCCTTATGGATCGTTCCTGTTCCTCGGACCTACCGGTGTGGGTAAAACTGAGCTCACCAAAGCGCTGGCTGATTTTCTGTTTGATTCGGATGAGCATCTGATTCGTATCGACATGAGTGAGTTTATGGAAAAGCATTCTGTGGCTCGCCTGATCGGTGCACCTCCAGGCTATGTAGGGTACGAAGAGGGCGGTTATCTGACCGAAGCCGTGCGTCGCAAACCTTATAGCGTGGTGCTGCTCGACGAGGTGGAGAAGGCCCATCCCGATGTCTTTAACGTTCTGCTGCAAGTGCTTGATGATGGTCGTTTGACAGATGGTCAGGGTCGTACGGTGGATTTCCGTAATACCGTGATCGTGATGACCTCGAACCTCGGCTCGCATCATATTCAGGCCATGGTCGGTAAGCCCTACGATGCGATCAAGGAAGTCGTCTGGGACGAACTCAAAACGCATTTCCGTCCAGAGTTCCTCAACCGGATCGATGAGGTGGTCGTATTCCATGCGCTCGAAAGCAAGCATATCGAGAAGATCGCAGGTGTCCAGATCCAGCGTCTGGCTAAGCGGATGTTGCAGCAAGAGATGGTGCTGGAGGTTTCCGACGCAGCCCTGGCTGAGTTGGCAAGGACCGGTTTTGATCCTGTGTTTGGGGCCAGACCACTCAAGCGGTCTATCCAGCAAATGCTGGAGAATCCGATCGCCAAGCTGATTCTCGAGGGTAAGTTTGGTCCGAGAGATGTAGTGCCGGTGGATTTCCGCGATGGAAAATTTGAGTTTTCGCGGGTGCTGCAGTGATGAACAAATGATTTAAGTTTTTAGGTTTGGTAGTAGGCACAACCCCAACTAGATGGGGTTGTGCCTAATTTTTTGGGATCTTAGGCGATTTCTATTAGCTAACTCTAAAACTATCGAAATTTTCTATAGATACTTTGTCGAGCTGCAGTAAATAATGCTACTTGCTCCGGAGCAGTCTCAAAACTTTGCCAACGATACCTTTTTTGGGAAGAGGAGGGAGCTCAGAGAGGGGGATTAAAGAAATCCTAAAGGCTGATTCAGCATCCACACCAAGCCCTAATAGCATCTGATAAATAGCCTGATTTTCGAAATCTACGGGGCATGATTGCAGAATCATTTCTTGAATTGTGGTCCTGAGAGTATTGAAAATTAGGTTGACGCCTATAGATGGGGGCATGTCCGAAAAACGACCTTGTTTAATACCCTCTTCAACGTCCACTCTTATATCGTGTAGGATTTTGAGTTCTGTATCGTGGGTCGGCCACTTTATTTTCAAGATGATTTTTGCCAGAGTCGGAACGCCCACTAAAAGACGAATCGCTAATCGGGTTTTAGTCGCTACTAAAATTACGATGTCAGAATGTGGCTGTACTGTGGCTTTGACATGGCTAAAAGTGTCATTAGTTAGTTGCTTAGCAGTCAGTTGCGACAGGCTCTCTAAACCTTGAAAACATTTATCAAAAGTGCCTCGTGATACTTCGGCTTTTAATAGAACTGTATCGATGTTAATACTCTCGATATCTTTTTCTGAGGCCAGTGCAGCAAAGTCAGATGCAATACGGTCTTGCGCTTTACGACGCGCTTTTTCTTCATCAGTAAACAGATGATGAATTACTTTTGCCATATTACTGTCGTCATAGCAGTCATCTATCTATTTTCCCCAGGATGCCTGTTGAAGGCAGAGTAACTTTGGTCGCTAAGTGCATTGTCGATATCTTATCTGCCGACTTTGCCTCCAGACCCAGGCCTATTAGCGCCTGACGAACTACTTTATCTTCATAGCCTCTAGATGGGGGGGTAAGAAGCATTGTGTGAACACCACCGACCATACTACCGATTAATAGATTGAGCCCAATTGCAGCAGGTAACTTTTCGAACAAGCCCTCTTTAATGCCTTGTTCTATGTCACGCCTTAAGGTTTGAAATACATCCAGTTTGGGATTTTGGTGGAGCCAGGGCAACTGAATTAACAGTTTCCCCAAGACCGGAAAATCAACTAACAGTCGCATGATCAATCTTGCGGTACTCGCAAGATGTACAGACTTATCAACGCTCGGAATATTTACAGTTTCTATTGCTTCAGCAAGATCTTGAGCCAGTTGCTCTGCTAAATCTTCGAATAATCTTGAGACCGATTGGTAGTACTTGTAAAAAGTACCTCGTGAAACCTGCGCATGGGCAATGATTTCCTCGACATCTATGTCATGAATGGATTTGTCTGAGGCAAGCGACATTGCACTGAAAAGCAGGCAATTACGCATTTCTTCTCGCCTGGCTGCGGCGACCCTGATTCGGTGATCTTGTACTTTTAGCATCTGGCGATATTAGTCCGAAACCTTTGTGTTTTCAACAGACTAGCAAATGTTCACCGGTAACGTCTAGTGTTGCCAATGATAAAAATACAGTGTACATTTCGTCACTATGACAAATTGTCAATTTTAAACTGATGCTAATTAAATTGTGCTTAATGGGAATCAAGTTTCTTGTCCATTAAGTAAGGGGTTGATCGTGTTAACAAAGCGCTTTGGTAAGTGTTTTTTGGTAATCATTGCATTACTTACCCTTGCTAGTTGTGGCGAAGGTGGGGGGGGGAGTTCTTCACCGTCCTCTTCTTCGTCGGGCAGTTCGCAGGCGGATACGGGCACGCCGACTACGCTGGTTACCGCAGCCAATGGCACGAGCACGCAGATATGTGCAACCAGTGGGCTCTGTATTTCAGCGCTTTTCGCAAAAGCTGCTGGTGTAGCTAGCAAACTTAGTCAGGCTGCTACAAGCTGGACAAATACCTCGACCAACATTATTACCATCGCCCAGATACCCTTCGTGGAGGGGGCGGTGTCGGCTTCGCAGATTGATGCGGCAGGTAGCGTTTTCTCAATGTCTACAGACGCCAGTTATCGTTATTTAAAAGGTAATGGTTTGCCAAGTACTCCGATGGGTAATTTTCCTGTCCAACCGGGTACTGCTGCATATTCTTACTACGCTGCATTGCCAGGTGGTGTAGATCCACGCACAGGTAAAGACTACACGTCCTCTGCTGCTATTTCTATTTCTCCTTACGACATCACTAGCAAACTACCTCTGAATCCTGTCATGACCGGATTTAATCCAATTAACTCGCTTATCGTCGGAATTACTCTGACCGGAACAGTCTGGCATACGGAGCTAGCCAACGATGCGAGTGGAAATTGGTATAGCCCGACGAACGCCTTGCCTACTGATCAATGTTTTGGCCACCCATATTCTCAGCAGTATCACCTGCATGGTTATTCTTGGAAGTGTTTTCCAAATCAAGGTACATCGGGCCCATCACCATTATTCGGTTATGCCCTGGACGGTTTCGGGATCTTTGGACCACGCGGTGAAGATGGGCAGATGATTACAAACGCTCAGCTTGATCAGTGTCATGGCCATGTTGCCCCTGTTCAGTGGAATGGCACCATACAACCTATTTATCATTACCATTTGAATCGTGAATATCCCTTTTCGGTAGGCTGTTTTAGAGGGACACCAGACTATGACAAGGCTCTCGGCTCGGCGGCGATGCAAGAAGGCATACCCTATGCGCTACTGCCAGACCTCTCTGGTGCAATAGTACCTCCGGGCGTGATCTCCCCAATACTTAAAGGGGGTCTCAATTAGGTTTGATCAACACATATGCCCTATAAATTTCAAGCCGTAAGTGCTGGCAAGAGTCAAACCCTGGCTCTTCTAGCGTCTGGTGAGGTGCTTGGCTGGGGCGGGGCCGGTAGTGGGCGCTACACCCCAGATAATGTCGATATTTGCAGTACTAGAAATACAAATCAAGAGCCGATCTACGTAGGTCAATCTGCCCGGTTTTCTAGCGTGTCAGCTGGCTATGGCGTGAGTCTCGGTGTGTCAGATCGACAGGAGTTATTGATTTGGGGCTTTAGTCCAGTGGGCGATCGTGATGGCCGAGCGATTTCTGAGATTCCAACTTGTGTCGAAAAAATTACCTCACCGATTCGGGTTACGGCAGGGCAATCAAGCTTCGCTGCGATTGATCAGTCTGGCTCACTGTATACCTGGGGACTCAATGTCGATGGCGTGTTGGGTAGACAGACCGAACAAATAAACGCCTCGCCAGGCGTTGTGACTGAATTGCCAGCAGCACAGCAAGTGGGACTAGGTGATCACTTCATGATTGTGCTCTCACGGCAGGGTGAGGTCTTTTCTTTTGGTAGTAATTCTGCAGGGCAATTAGGCTTAGGGCATCTTAAAAACGTAGACACTCCTGCTCAAGTTGAGTTGCCTAGTTCAGTGCGTTGTATTGCAGTTGGCTCAACACATGTATTAAGTCTGGATGATGAAGGAGACCTGATTGGATGGGGCAGTAATCAATTTGGTCAGTTGGGTAATAGTCAAAGCCGCTATAGCCGGACACCGCTAATGATTAAAGTGCCAGAAAAAGTAAAAGCAATCGCAGCAGGTAGCCATTTTTCTTTGGCTTTGTCTGTCACAGGTTCTGTTTACAGCTGGGGTTGGAATGGCTTTGGACAACTTGGTTTGAATGATGTCGCGCCGAGAAATATTCCAGTCAAAATCCCTGGGCTGTCAGAAATAGAAGCAATTGCCGCAGGCGAGATGTATGCAACGGCAATTGGTAAAAACCATTTATATGGCTGGGGCAACAATGACTCAGGACAAATAGGTCAGGCAGCACAAAAACAATTAGTACCTTATGCCTTTTGGCCGATCGGCTAAGGACACGTATGTCTGAAGTTAACGCCTCCGCAAACTCCCGACGTGATTTTATTCGCACGGGATTTAGTCTGGCATCAAGTGTGATGGTGCCGGTGAGCTTAGCGGGTTGCGAACAACGAGAAGTTAGTACGCATAGCGAAGCTTTGCAAACCTTTCTACAGCCAACTGTACTCGAGGCCAAAAATGGCTTACTTGAGGTAACGCTGAAAGCGTCTTATTTCAGCACCAGAATACCTGGAGCTTATCCGCAAGATCAGTATCGAGTCTCTTTGCGTGCCTATGGCTATGATGCCCAGCCGCCAAGTTACTCAGGGCCGACATTGGTGGTGAGGGGAGGAGACACGCTCAGGATTAAATTGATCAACGACCTACCTGTTAATCCGCCCTTTTTAGCATTCAGAGATCCTACTAATTACATCAAACCCAACACCACGAATCTGCACACCCACGGACTGCACGTTTTTCCAGGTATCTATGATGATGCACAAACTCCAGAATATGGTGATTATGTCGTTGATCCAAATTACGGAGGTGTAATGCCCGCGGGGGATTCTCGGCAGTATGTGTATCACATACCTAAAGATCATCCTGAAGGCCCTTTCTATTACCATCCCCAATACCATGGCTCAAGTGCTATTCAAGTCGCGAGCCTCATGTCCGGAGCGATACTCGTTCGTGGACCGGTCGATGATTTACCTGAAATGGCTCAGGCGACTGAACTGGTATTTTTATTTCAAGCGCCTTATTTTTCTGTAGACACTTTGTTCAATGGCGATCTGGGTGTTTCTCCAGGCACGCTTGAAAAATTAGCGCAATTGACCCGTCATCCTACTGGACAGGGATTAAAAAATAATATTAGCGGAGTCGCTTCTGTTGATGCACAACCCGTCCTGATTAACGGGGTACGTCAGCCGACTATCGTGCTGCAGTGTGGCGAAGTGCAGAGATGGCGTTTTATTAATACACAAGTCTTTAATTATCTAAATCTAAATTTAGACAGTCACGTAATTAAGCAATACACCACAGACGGTTGGGGGAGTGCCTTATATCAAGACCATGCGGATGCAAGATCGAAGGATGGTGATGGACTGCTACTCGCTCCTGGTGGCCGTGCTTCTGCGCTGGTGAAAATGGATAAGCCGGGTATTTATTATCTGCGTTCTTTGCCAGTAAAGATGTCAGAGGGTCACCTTCCCATCATTTTGCCAGAAGATATTTTGGCGAAAATCGTGGTGCTAGCTTCTACTAAGGCAATGTCGGTTCCTCAGGAACCTTTGCCCGTGAGTAGTTTCTTAAGCCCCATTACTGACGAAGAGTTTGCGAATGGGGGGGGTAAGAAACGCAATGTTATTTTTAGAATGCTAGGCAACGAGTCTTTGTTAAGTGCTCAACAGCCAAAGAGTGCATTAAACAATGCTTCGGACATATTTTTTTCACTGACCGGTCGCGCTGAAGATCTATACCAGTACAGCAAAGCAAAAGTTCATCAACAGATAGCGACTGTGTTCGGGGCAAGCGCTCAAAAACCCTTTTATGTTTCTGCTCCAAAAATCGTTAAAAGCTTTGATATCCAACCGGCCAACACGCTCAATCAGACTGTCATATTTGAGGCTGTAGAGGAGTGGACTGTTTTCAATATGAACAGCATTGCCAATGTGTTTCACATACATGTCAATCCAATGTATGTCATCAAGGTAAATGGAAGGCCGGTGGAGCCTTATTGGTGCGATACCCTAGGCTTACCACCAGGAGGGACTGTCCAAAATCCTACTTCGATTACGTTTCGAATGCGATTTAAAGATTTTTGTGGGCCGTTTATTCTGCATAGTCAGATGTTGCAGGACTCAGACTTAGGGATGATTCAACGTGTCACGGTTGTGCCGCAGTGAAAAAATAATATGGCAACTCTCCTTATCCGCTGCCCTGCAAGGCCTTTCAAAGTCAGCCCTGAAGATTGGTCTTCTGAGGCTTTGTATTTCTCATGGGCTTTTATTAATGATCAAGCGTTCCATACCGTCCTTGATCTAGATGCGTGCCCAGTTGCCGACGAGATCATCGCAACAATTCCGGGCATTGATATTCGCTTAATAGAGTTAAAAGTACCTTCTGTTAGTAACAAAAAAATTAGCCAATTGCTACCCATGCTGCTTGAGGATGAATTGCTCTCCTCGGTATCTGCGACCAGTATTCAGCTGTTGCCACCCTTTGCAAATCAAATGTCCGACAAACGCTTAGTGAGTGTGGTTGATTGGGACTGGTTGCTGTGGCTGTGCAAAAAACTAGCCAAGATGAATTGCGAGAGGATCCAGCTGATTCCGGAGAGCTTGCTGCTCCCCACGCACCCATCTACTATATATTACGAGCCAAGGGATGAAGCAGTTTTTTATAGTTCAAAAAAATCATTTCATGAAATCGTTTGCTGGTCGCAGCCGGCCACAGAAAAAGCAATAGCATTCAGTGAGCCCGAGGGTCGATCTGACTTTAAAGAAGTATCCATTGATCTACTGATGACTGGACTTGAAACTGAAAAAAAAGTCTACCAATACCTTGATTTATTACCTACTGAATTTTCTACATTTCGAAAAAATAATCATAGTGAACTTCAATACTGGTTTTCAAAGGAATTATGGAAAACTCCACTCAGATGGGTAGGTTATTTGAGTGCTACGTTGCTTGTTAGTTATTCTTTCTATCTCGGATTTTTGATTTGGCAAGATTTTCAGTGGCAAAAAGCCATACAAAAAACAATGCATCAAGTATTGGTGCATGAAAATATTAATCAGCCAAGCTTTCCACTATTAGTCGAGTCAAGCTGCCAGGTTGCGCATAAAAATCATGAGACCTGCGAGGGCGATTTTGAAAGAATGTTGATTGTCTTGCAAGACGTGCTTGGCACTATTGGACCAGGAGCTTTAAAAAGTATTGAGTATTCAAAAAAAGGTTTAGCTTTTGAATTAAAAGATTCAGCGCTCTCGGAAAATCAATTATTAGCGTTTGCGAAAAATGCCTTGATAGAAAGCAAGGGTTCCGCACATTATCTTTTAAAGCCTTACGCGAATATTAGCGATGAATAACGAATCTATTTTTCAGGGATTAAAAAATATTCAGCTGAATTCGGTCCGTCCAGTTCATCTATATATGGTGATATTGGTGACCCTGTGCGTAGTTTTGACAGCTGCCTGGTATTTTATTTTTAGTCCCATTCAAGAGCAGCTCGAGGCACGGTTGCGTAATTATCCAAACCAATTAACCAGCCTTCAACAGTTAAATCGCACGCTGCTCATCTACAAAGGTAAAGAATTGCCGGCGCCGAAAATATTAGAAACTGAATTTTCTAATTTGAAAGCAGCGCTTATGGCACAAGGTGTCCAGTTTAAGTTGTTAAATTTGGATAAGACATCTCCTGCACAAATCAGCCTGCAAATAAATGAGATTGAATTTAGTCGATGGCTTGAGTTAGTCGTGGACTTTCGGAGCAAGTACGGTCTCTATGTTGTTGCCTTAGTGATCAATCAACAACGTGATAACGCGGGCGTCGTGCAAGTGAATGCCAGACTGGTTCAGGCCCCATGAAAATTCACTTTGATGGTTATGCATTTCGCTTTGGCTGGAGGAGCTGGATCATCGGGCTGCTCGTGACAATAGCCCTTATTGTCGCGTGTATGCCAATAAATTGGTTTGCTACAACGATTGCTGATAAAACGGCTTGCAAAGTGATGCTGGTGCAACCAATGGGTTCGATTTGGCAGGGCAGTGCAAGTTTTGGCTTTTCGGAAATAAAAATTGGAGATTCAAAAACCTGCAATACAGCCTATGGCATGACGGAGCGTTTCTCCTGGATTAGCCACTGTTCCTTAATGGAATTGCAATGTAAATGGAACATACAGCATTCAAACTTAGCGCGCCCGATGGATGTTGCACTCAGCACACGAGGCGTGACCATCAATGCTAATCAGGCTGAGTTGCCAGGGAACTTTCTGGAAAGCTTGGGGAGTCCGTGGAATTCCCTCCATCCACGTGGCAAATTAAAGCTCCAATGGAGTGATATTAAGTGGGATACCGCTCCAACTGGTCTGGTTGAAATTCAGTTTCTGGATATCAGCAGCCCCATTAGTCTTGTTAAGCCATTAGGCAGCTACGCCTTAAAGCTCCAGATCGATCAGGAAGTAAAAGTAGATTTGTTCACGTTAAATGGTCCGTTGCTCTTGAATGGGAGAGGGCTGTTTGCGAATGGGCGACTAGCCTTTCAGGGCGAAGCATCCGCAATACCCGAATCAAGTGATTCTTTAATAGGATTGCTATCGATAATTGGTAGAAAAGATGGCTCCGTCTACCGCCTAAAAATGTAAGGACGAATATGCTCTGTTTATTAAAAAACGTCATAAAAAGTGCAATCATTTTTTTGATGATTCAAAATAGTATTGCTCAAAATAACGTTATGAATTTATCTTTTAATAATGCGGATATCGATTCAGTTATCTCTGCTATTTCGCGGGTCATTAATAAGTCAATTATTGTTGACCCTAAAGTAAAAGGGTCGATCACCCTCAATAGCCAACAAGCGCTCAATCAAAACGAAATCATTGATCAACTGGCGACTGCCTTGCGCCTGAACGGCTTTGCTCTGGTCGAAACACCCAACGGATATCGGGTCGTGACAGAAGCGGATGCAAAGCTACAGTCAACGCAAACGTTTACCTCCAAAAACAATGTTGTTGGAGATCAAATTATTACTCGTGTGATCAAGCTGAATTATGAATCTGCGCCAAACGTTGTGGCACTCCTCAGACCACTTGTTTCACCGAATAATACGATTAATGCTTTACCTGGAAATAATTCAATCCTAATTACGGATTACGCAAGCAATATCAGTCGAATCGAGAAGATTATTCAGAGTGTTGATAGTCCGTCGAATACGACGATTGAGACGATCTCACTAAAAAATGCGCAAGCCTTAGAGGTTGCTGCGCTGATCAATAAAGTTTTGGAAAACAGTGGTCCGCAAGGAGGTGATGGGCTATCCAAACTGAATATCGTCGCTGATCCAAGGGCCAACGTGTTATTGGTCAGGGGGGGGAATGCAGAGCGTGTGGCGCAAATTAAATCACTGGTGGCTAAGCTCGATGTGTCCAAAAGCTCTGGCAATATCTGGGTGATCCCACTCAAAAATGCAGAAGCTTCAAAATTAGCCATTACTTTAAGAGCACTTGTCGCTGCGGAGAACTCGTTCGCTAATCCAGCGAATTCCGGGAATCTTGGGGCACAAATGAATGCTAACTCTGCAGCGCTCAATCAAGGCGGAGGCGTTCCGGTGAATTTTGCAAATAACGGCAATCAAATGGGAGGGGCACCTTCTGCGGCAGCGACTTCTGCCTTGACAAGTACCAGTGGCCCCTCTGTTGGTGGTTCGATTCAGGCGGATCCGATCACAAACTCGTTGATCATTACAGCGACTGAACCGGTTTACAAAAACTTATTGAAAGTCGTCCAGCAACTCGACCGTAAACGTGCCCAAATCTATATCGAGTCGATGATTGTCGAACTTTCCTCCACAAATGCTGCAGAACTCGGTGTGCAATGGCAGGCGTTAATTGGTTCAAATCAAGGTTTTGCAGGATCAAACTTTACCGGACCTAATTCCTCCGGCAACACAAATATTCAAGGCGCGAGCGCCTCGATCAATAACGCTGTGAATAACAATAACGCGACAGCGAATGCGCTGCTGACCCCCTTGGGTCTTGGGTTGAATCTGGGTACCTTGACGCAGTTTGGACCCAACCTGGCATTTTCAACGCTCTTGCGATCCTTGCAGTCTATCAATGGCACGAATATTCTTTCAACCCCTAATTTAATGACCTTAGACAACGAAGAGGCACGCATTATCGTAGGTCAAAATATCCCGATTCTGACAGGGTCTTACTCACAAACTGCAAGTACTGCGACGGTCACCCCTTTTCAAACTTATACCCGTCAGGATGTTGGGATCACCTTACGTGTACGCCCTCAAAGTTCAGAAAATGGCACGGTTAAATTACAGATATTTCAGGAGGTATCTGGTGTTCAGAGAGATACGCTCTCAGGTCCTATTCTCAACAAAAGAAATATTGAGTCAAATGTAGTCGTCGAGGACGGACAAATTATCGTGTTGGGTGGTCTGATCGGTGATGAGTATTCGGATAACAGCCAAAAAATCCCGGTGCTAGGGGATATCCCACTGATTGGCGGTTTGTTCCGCTACGATAATAAAGCACGTACAAAAACGAACTTGATGGTGTTCATTCGTCCCAGAGTGTTGCGCGACGGTGAACAAAATATTGAGCTTTCGAATAATAAATTAGATGATTTCAATCAAAAGCGTGAGCAATTTTCTCCAGTTCCAATGTTGAACAAACCAGAGAAATTAAATGATCAGAGTTTGCAGCGGATCTTGCAGTAAGACCTTGCATCAAATGGATCAATAAAATTACGACATCATTTAAATTATGAAAATCCCTTTTTCATTTGCAAAGAATCATGAGGTGTTGTTAGCCAATCCCTTAGAAGAGATCCCTTTTCTGTATTGGAGCGCCAAAACAAAACCATCTATTCTTCATGAGATTTCGCGTAACGTAGGCCTACTCCATTACGTTAAAAAAAGCTCTGAAGAAATTCTGTTAATGATCAGTCAACAATATTCCCAGAACGAGTCGGATGCTGCAACGGTTGTAGACGAGCTTGAGGACAACGTCGATTTATCTCGGATGATGCAAGACATCCCTGTTTCTGAGGACTTGCTAGAGTTAAAAAATGATGCGCCGATTATCAGAATGATTAATAGCCTGTTTAAACAGGCTAGTCGCGATGGTGCGTCAGATATCCACCTGGAAGCTTTTGAAAAGCAATCGGTTGTGCGTTTCAGAGTCGATGGCAATTTGAGAGATGTGGTGGAAATGAAGCGAGGTTTGCATGCAGCCTTAGTCTCCAGAATTAAAATTATGGCATCGCTCGATATTGCTGAAAAACGTATGCCGCAGGACGGCAGGATCTCTCTGCGCGTTGGGACCAAGGCCTTGGATATCCGAGTCTCCACCTTGCCAACCGCGCACGGTGAGCGTGTTGTGATGCGGTTGCTTGAAAAGGATTATTCCAAATTAGATTTGAAATTGCTGGGTATGGCAGCAGACATGGAGCAAGATTTTTTACAACTGATCAACAAACCTTATGGCATCGTTTTAGTGACTGGGCCAACGGGTAGCGGTAAAACAACTACGCTCTATAGTGCTTTGCTCACCTTACGCTCGCGGGTCAATAATATTATGACCGTTGAGGATCCCATCGAATATAACCTCGAGGGTGTTGGTCAAACACAAGTCAACTCACGCATCGATATGAATTTCGCAAGAGCCTTGCGTGCCATTTTGCGTCAAGATCCCGATATCGTTATGATCGGTGAAATCCGTGATCTTGAAACCGCTCAAATCGCAGTGCAGGCCTCTCTCACCGGTCACCTGGTCTTGGCAACGCTGCACACGAATGACGCGTCTTCTGCGGTGACCCGTTTGATTGATATGGGCATCGAGCCTTTCCTTTTGTCTTCCTCCTTGCTGGGCGTGCTTGCTCAGCGCCTCATCCGTCTCACGTGTAGCCCCTGCCAGGGCGAGGGATGTGCAGACTGTAGACATACTGGCTTTAAAGGTCGTGCCGGTATTTACGAGTTAATGACTTCAACCCCCGAGTTGAAAGAGCTTATCCATCAAAGTGCTTCTGAGGCAAAAATTAGACAAAAAGCGATTGACTCAGGCATGCGCACACTAGCAAAAGACAGCGAGCGGTGGGTCAGTTCTAAAATGACGACGCTTGCAGAAATCAGGCGTGTAACGGGTATGGACCACTTGGATATTTAACCATGCCATTATTTCAGTTCGAAGCCGTGACCTATTCGGGTAAAACTGAACGCGGGACTGTTGAGGGCGAAAGTCTGAAAATTGTCAGGCAACAGCTTATCAACAAAGGTCTTGTGCCTGTCTTAATCACAGACATCGTTGCAGATCATGCTTTACCTAACAGCGAAAAAAAACTGTTTGCGGGTAACAAATCAATCTCTTCTAAGGATCTGTGTGTCCTGACAAAACAATTGGCTTTACTTGTCAGATCAGGGATATCAATCGAAGAGTCTCTGCGTATCATTGCTGAAGATACAAATATTAAATCTCATACCCATAAACTTCTTGAAACGGTTTTGACGGATATTCGCTCGGGTATTCCTTTGTCGCAAGCGCTCGCCAGTCATCCAAAATCTTTTGGTACTTTTTTTCGAGGTGTTGTTGCCGCCGCCGAGCAATCAGGTCAGATGGGACATGTCCTGTCGCAAGTTGCTATCTTTTTAGAAAAGCGTGAAGCGCTTAAACAAAAAGCCTTATCGGCAATGGTTTATCCCGCTATGCTGATTAGTGTGTCACTCATGGTGATCATTTTTTTAATGACCTATGTCGTGCCGCAAATTGTGCGTGTATTTGAGTCGACGAAACAAAAATTACCGATCATCACTCAAATCGTGATGGCAATTTCCAATTTTCTAACACATTGGGGGTTGCTGCTGCTCATTGCTCTGTTAGCCGGTAGTTTGGTTTTTAGTTATCTATTACGCAAATCAGAGTTTAAATTTTGGTTTGATGGTTTTTGTTTGAAAATACCAGTGATCGGGCGTTTACTTCTCGAATTTGAAACAGCAAGATTTTCTGGGACGATGTCTTTGCTGGTTGAGGCAAATATTCCAATTCTGTCTGCACTCCATCACGCTAAAAATACGCTGTCCAACACGGTATTGAGAAAAATCGTTGAAGACGCTGAGGTTCGCGTAAGTGAAGGTAGCTCTTTAGCTAAATCCTTGGCGTATCAAGGAATATTTTCTCCAATCCTGATCCATTTAATCAGATCAGGCGAAGCGAGTGGTAAGTTAGCAGAGATGCTTCAGTACGGTGCAGAAAACTCAGAACAGCAAGCCGAGAACAAAACCAAAGTTTTTACAAATCTCTTGGAGCCGATACTCATTTTAGTAATGGGATTTTTAGTCCTTGGCATTGTCATGGCCGTGATGCAGCCTATTTTAGAAATGAATAATGGCATTCGCTAGATTGAGAAGATTGTGAAAATCCTTATTCTTACTCAGGCACGTAAACCATACTACGAGATTGAAATAGATTTTCAACTGTGGTTAAAGGTATGCGCATTATTGTTAAGCGTTTTGATGATCGGCTATCTCTACTTTAATGCTGGTATTGATGACCGCTCAGCGTATCAAAAAAACTCTGCAACTAGCAGGCTTATTGAGGAGCAGCTGGATGCAAAATTTAACGAGCTACAGTTTCGCTTGGATGCCGTCACAAATCGTCTACAGTCGTTATCACTTAGTGGTGCAAGCAATGAGCCTTCATTGGCTAAAGTCGTACGACTCGCGTTAGAGCAGAGGGAAGAAAATCGGATTGCCAGCGCGCTTATCTTGTTAAATAAATCTGCTGATAATGAAGCGATACAGTCAAAAATTGATCATACGCTGCGGGAGGTTAGGTTTGATGCGATGCTTCGTCAAATTAATGATATTGAATATCAACTTTCGCAAACGGGTACGTTGACCGCGCCTATTCAGATTGACCTCCCGATTATCCCTATTGGGTTACCCCTGCTTGAGCAATTTAAAATTTCCAGACCCTATGGCTATAACCTTGATCCGCTGAGCCATTCTTTAAACCTGCATGAGGGGATTGATTTCCCCGCACCTAAAAATACCAATATTTTGGCAACTGCTGATGGCATTGTGAGTCAAGCTAAAGATGCCACTGGTTATGGCTTAATGGTTGAGATCAAACATTCCAATGGTTTTGTTTCGCGCTATGCGCACGCCAGTAAGTTGTTGGTCAAGCAGGGGCAGGAAATTAAGAAAGGTGATGTGATCGCCTTGGTCGGTAGTACGGGGCGCAGTACAGGCAACCATCTGCACTATGAAATTTTGTTCGCAGGACAATCAATTGATCCAAATAAATTAACGCAAATGAAATGATTCTATGCGGATCGTTACAGAAATATGTGGAATTGATGCGAACGTTGCCTAGCAAGTAGTGATGAAGGTGTTCATTTAATCTGAACGGTCTTTTGCTTAGTCCATAGAACAGCCGTGTAGTTTCTGTCTGCCTGTGGCGTGTTAAATCGTTTGATGAGCGTTTGCGAATTGATATTACGCTGATCAATCAGCATATTTATATTGGCTAGCCAATAATTAGATCTCACGTCCATTTGATTCGTCACGGGAGTCATTTGATTAGGTTTAATGAGGTTAAATAGTCTATTGATATCTTCTTTATTTTTCAGGGGGGAGTGCGTTCTAAGCTGAACAAAACGTTCCGCATCTGCTTGAGAAAACGTTGGTACCACAGCCAGAAGAACCTCTGCAGAGCTTGTATTGACATTAATCGTTGTCGGCTCAGGTAGCAAGATAGCAAAGCGACTCAGTATTTTTATAGTATCTGCACTGTATCCCGGGACATTGATCAGATCATCCAAATACTGAGGCTTAAGATTGCTACTGATCACATATCTTGCTGTTTGTTCAGCAAGGCTCTTGTCGATCCCTATTTTTTGAAGCAAAGAGGCATAGATTTGTATTTCACCAAGATTTGGCGCGCTTAGCGTGGCATCCCATAAATTCGCAATATTAAACTTCCCTTGTGCATCTTGAATGTATCCACTGAATTGAATATTTCTTAAGTCCTCTGGTAAATCCTGGGTTTTTAAGTAATCTTCTACTCGGCTATTTTCAATTGGGAGGGCCCAAATCTCACCTAAATGATCTACGTTCGGATCGTTCATCAAGTCAATGCGCAGCACTAATCTGACAAGCTCAATGAGAGGACGTTGTAACCAGGAAATTTGCGTGTTTTCTTTGAAAATACTCGTCTTTCGAATCTCAAAGTTTTGTTGCCAAATCAGACTTGTTACACAGACAGTGATCAGACTAACAACTATTAGAGCTACGATTGTTGCCGACCCTCTTTGTGATGATCTATTTGCTGTGTGCATTTAAAGCTTACCGTCGGCTATGCAGGAGTTCATGAGGGGAGCGGCATGATCACGCATAGAAAGCGAAATATTTAATCCAATTGGGGATTTATTCGAATAAGAACTCCAATAGGCTTGAATATTGTGCTGTGTCACTCCAGCTAAGTTGTGGCTAAGCTTCACAGGGTTGAGACCTGCGTCAGGATCCTTTGATAAAAACTCTAAGACGCGGGCAGCCGCTTGAGCGCTTGGATAGGTCTCAGAAACAAATCTTTGCAGAGAATTATCTTCTACGGTGTAACCAACAAATTGCCAGCCATTTGCCTGTCTAGAAGAATAGTGTTGCATGATCCATACAAATTTACTTCCCCTAAGAAAAGTGGGGGGCAATTTTTGATCTGTATTTTTGACCATGGCTTCGCAGTCACTCTGGATATATTTCATCATCACAATGAAACTTTCGTGATCGCTGATTTGTTTTTCAATTTTATCTTTTACCCGAAATGCCCCGCTTAAACCCTGGCTAGCCATCAGTGCGACTAAACCTAAAATAACTAATGCAACCATGGTTTCAATTAAAGTGAATCCTTGATTATTTTTCATAGGGTTGAGTTCAAAAAATTAAACACTGCGGTGGTTAATTTGGCGAGGCGTTGTCCCTGAGGCACCGTCGGATCATCCTGATGAGCCGCATAGACCTCAATCTCTACTCTTCTGAATAATGGATTTGGAGTGTTGTAGATAGAGCGGATGCACACAAGGGGGAGGTTATGCTGTGAGCAATTGGTTTTTTGAACTGCGATGTCTGGCCATGTTTTCTGTAGGTAAATTCTGTTTAGCGCATCATTAGCAGACAGCATGGCGAGGTACTGCTGATTAATGACAGTTTGTGTTTGTGTCGTTTGGGTTAATGCTTTGAGCCCTGAAATCATAGCAATCGCAAGGATGGCTAAGCCAATGAGTACCTCAAGCAAGGAGAATCCCTTTTGTCCTTTCGTATTGTTATTTTGATTGGGCATTCGGTTCACTCGGATTCAAAATAGCCATCGTTACGGCGACGAATCGTGGAAGTTAACGCACCTTGAATAATCTTAAACCATATGACCTTAATTGCATCCGCATCATCAAGTTGAAATTGCGTGACGCCTTCAATGATCGTCTTTTTTGGCCAACTGTAAGGTGCCAGCTCATCCCCGAGAATATATGACTGATCTTGTAAATTCTGAGCTAAAAAACGCCAACCTTTGTCATCTATATGAAAGCTAATCGTGGCTCCGTATAGGGTCGTTTCATCTTTAGCTTGGTTCAGGCTAACGATCAGTCTGTGATTGATATCTTTCCATTGTCTCTGATCATTGTTTGGAAGTGATAAAGACACCGCTGTCAACGTGACACTGATGATCACTAAAACAATTAGTAATTCAATTAAAGTAAATCCCGACTGGTCAACTTTACGCTTATTGCCAATTACCGATGTCGGAGTCAAAACCAGTACCCCCAGGTTTATTGTCAGCTCCGTAACTAAACACATCAATTTCAGAATGTTTGCCAGGATTTAAATATTGATATGCATAGCCCCAAGGATCGTTTGGTAACCGGTCCAGATAGCGATCAGGGTTCCAGTTTTGAGGAATCGGTTGGCTAGTTGGTTTTGCAATTAAGGACTGTAGGCCTTGGTCTGCTGTGGGATATCTAGCATTGTCCAGGCGATAGAGTTTGAGAGCTTGAACGATAGTATTAATGTCTTGTTTGGCAGCGATTACTCTAGCATCGTCAGGTTTGCTCATAATGCGTGGAACGATCAAAGTTGCCATAATCCCAAGAATTGCGACCACTACCATGACTTCAATCAAAGTGAATCCCGCTTGGGTATAGCTTTTTAACTGGATCCGACCGATTGGTTGCCGCCGTATCCGTTTGAAGAAATGGGCCATTTTCACTTTTCAAGGCTGAGGGAATAGCTCTATCATAATGTATGATTAGTACATTATGAAGCCCTTGCAAAATTCCATCGCTTTCAGAAACACAATCGCTGGTAAAACCGAGATAGTTAGAAAACTTCTTACTGTCAGTCGGGCTGTAAAACCGATATGGATTGCAAATCTGATCAGAAATACACTCGTTCTGTGCTGTATTTTTTCTTTACTCTATGTTTTTTTAGTTATTAATGCGTTGTCTGTCCCCCAACTTATTGATCGTCCAGTACAGATTTATCAATTTCAAGATGTTCGAAAAGTCGATAAATTATTTGGGCAAAAAGAAATTGATTTATCAAAATTGCGGTTGACAGGTTTTATGGCAGGCGGTGCTTCTAATGGGTTTGCTATTTTTGAAGATGAGGGAAAAAGTTCAGGGGCTATAGCAATAGGAGAGACTTTCGGTAAAGGATATTTTTTAAAAAGCGTAGGTAAAGAAAGTGTTGAGATTGTTTATCAAGGTAAGCTTTATCAGATTTTGATGCGTTCAAAAACGATTACAAACACAAAATAATTCTTCCCATCACTTTATGCCCATCTATGTGCTTATTTATTGTTAGAACGTGTCAAAAAGATTGATTTACTGGTTATGACTATCAATGTTTTGTTTTTCTATTTAACCCGCCACCCAGCGCCGGCACCGTCACAAATATTAACAAGCCACACACAGCGCCACTGGCTGAAAAAATAAAACTAGCAATGTAGCCTCCTGTCAGGTCATACAGGAAACTACTGCCCCAGCTACCGAGTGCGCCGCCTAGCCCCATCCCAACCAGTACCGCACCATAAATTCCTGTTTGTCGGCCACCAGCAAAGTTGCGTGTCGAGAGCACCGCAACGAGGGGGCCGCGTGATCCCTGCATGGTTCCGAACAGCAGGACGAACACCGCGATCACGGCAATCGAGGGCGTTTGAGAAACAAGAGCTAGAGCGACTAAGCCTGCAATGGTTAAACCATAAGACATGATGGCGACCCGCAGCTCGCCCATTTTTTCGGCAAGCATGCTGGATACGATAATTCCTGCGATGGATGCCATGCCCGCAACGCCATAGACCGTGGCGGCCTGAATCGGTGATAGTCCGCAATCCACTAGATAGGCAACGAGTTGGACCGTGACGGCATAGGTCGAGACAGAAGTAAAAAACATCACCCAGAACAAGGCCCAAAATACGAGCGTGCCGCAAGCCTGGCGCAAGGTCCAACGCACGCCTTGGCTTGCGCGTAACGCGCGACTTGCTGTAATTTCAGGTGCGCCCCTGGTGATTTTCAACCAGGGTAAAAATTGAATCATAACCATGATGCCCAACAGCAGAAAACCGAGCAATTGAAAGGTCGTGCGCCAGCCGTAATGTTCAATGAGTGATTGAATGAAGGGTGCAAAAATAATCAGACCCGTCCCGAGTGAGGCGGAAATCACTCCCATTGCTGTTGTCAGCTTTTTCTGAAACCACCGACTGACAAGACTTGAGGCCGGCAACATCCCAATCATAGAGACCCCGATCGCACCGCCCAGCCCGGTTGAAAAATACAGATGCCAGAGCGCGTCGGATTGTGAGGCGATCAGATAAGCCGACCCCATCACCAGCAGTCCGACGCTGTAGCAAAGTCTGGCGCCAAGCCGATCAAAGACCGTACCGGCTATCGGCGACATCAGTCCTAGCGCAACCATGTAGATGGAGTAACTCGTGGTGGTTGCTGCGCGATCTGCGTTGAATTCTTGCGCAATGGGCAATAAAAAAACCGCAAAGCTCTCGCTGACTCCGCGGGAGATGGCGCTGACGATCGTGCAGAACAATAAAACGCCTAATGCCGTGCGATGCACAGCACTAGGCGATAACTGGGTTTCAGTCTTAGACTCGGCTCCAGTCAATGGGCACCTAGATAGAAGTCAGTGTCTGATCTAATCTGAAACACCTCGCGCTGTGATCCACACTGATCTCTGTGATCTCAGGCACCGACACCCTGCAACCATCCTGTGCGAGCGTGCAACGATCTGCAAAAGAGCAGCCCGAGGGCAGGTTACTCAGATCTGGTGGCGAACCAGGAATAGTCTCCAGGCGCGTACCCTTGGCAACCGAGCCATGTGCGAGACTCTTGAGCAGCGCGCGTGTGTAAGGATGTCTAGGTGCACGCAAGAGCGTGCGGGTAGTGCCTTGTTCGACAATGCGACCTGCATACATCACAGCAATACGGTCGGCGACTTCAACGGCGGCCCCAATATCATGAGTCACAAAAATCACAGATAAACCCAGCTCGCGCTGTAACTCACGTAGCAGCAACAAAATCTGGATTTGTACGGTTGCATCGAGTGCTGTCGTAGGCTCATCGGCCAGCAGTAATTGTGGATGGCTCGCTAATGCTAATGAAATCATCGCGCGTTGGCGCATACCGCCCGACATCTCGTGCGGATAAGCATCTAGTCGCCGCTCAGGACTTGGGATGCGCACTCGCTCAAAAAGCGACAGGGCACGCTGACGCGCCTCGGCTTTGCTGATGTTCTCGTGACGCAGGATGGCTTCGATGATTTGCTCACCGACTGTGTAAACCGGGTCTAGTGCGAGCAGAGGCTCTTGGAAAATCATTGAGGCAACCTTGCCGCGGAAAGCAGAAAGTTTGCCTTCAGACATCGCCACGACATCCTCGCCACCGACCAGGACCTGTCCACCGATTTGTGAGCGAGCTGGATTGTGCAGTCTCAAAATAGAACGCAAAGTCACGCTCTTGCCAGAGCCTGATTCACCGATCAGCGCGACTACCTCGCCGCGCTTGACTTTAAGATTGACACCGGAGACAGCCTTGACGGGCTTTCGTCCGCCTGTAAAAGTGACGGTCAGGTCGCGGATATCAACATACGTTTCTACTATCGTTTCAGCGCTGCTCATGCGGCCTCCTGTTTAACAAGGGGGGCTTCAGTATGGCCACTGCCTACAACATGCATCAGACAGGCAACACCCTCACCAGCTTTATTCGTGACC
>CANCRX010000027.1 GCA_947380655.1 Alcaligenaceae bacterium
ACTGCGGATCGTCGGTCAACTCCGGACAACCTATTACAGGACAAAAATCACGCCAAAGCCTGTCACTCCCGACAGCTAAGGCCAAATCGCGTGTCTGCGTATGGAATGTCTGATAGGGCAACAAAGCCTTATAGGCGGTTCCCATCGGGACTGGTATCTCACCTGTCGTGAAATATTGTCCAATCATCACACCCAGCAACGATAGCTGTCCCTCTAGCATGGAAATATCTACCGACTGACCCACACCTGTTTCTTGTTTGGCTCGCAAGGCAACCATGATGCCAAAGGCCGCATTCATCCCTGCGGTCAAGTCCGCAATAGAAACCCCAGCACGCACACCGCTGCCGCCTGCCTCTCCGGTTGCACTGATCATGCCGCTTTCGGCTTGAACAATCAGATCAAGTGCCGGACGATCCCGATAAGGTCCATCCTGACCAAACCCCGATATCGAACAATAAATAATCCCTGGATTGCGTTGGCGTGCCGTTTCGTAATCCAGGCCTAAACGCTCAAGTGTGCCTGGACGGAAATTTTCCAGCACCACATCACTGCGCTCAACCATACGAAGAAAGGTTTCTTTGCCTTCTGGATTTTTCAGATCCAGAACAATGCCTTTTTTATTACGATGTAGTCCGATGAAATAGTCTGTCTCACCACCCGGTAATGGCGTACCCCAGGCACGTGCGATGTCTCCTTTTCCGGGAGGTTCGATCTTGATGACCTCTGCGCCGTAATCGGCGAGCATGGTTGAGCAATAAGGTCCCGCTAAGGCGTGGCTCAAATCCAGGACTTTCAGACCTTCTAAAGGCAGCTTCATTAATTTTTTCTACACTTATTTCAAAGCAAAGTTAGGATGGATCAACTGGTAGTCCAGCACCAACCAGACAATCCCGCGTCACCAGTTCAACGAGTTGCTCCTCACTGAGACTTTCAGTCTTCTCAGGTCTCATCGGCAACACCATCCAACGATAATCAGCAGTACTGTCAGCTACGCGGATTTCTGTTTGCTCTGACAGATTGACGCCCCATTCTGTTAATAAACCACGCGGATCTCGGACGGCGCGCGCCCGGTAAGCTTCCGACTTATACCAGGCTGGTGGATAGCCAAGTAATTTGCGGGGATAACAAGAACATAAAGTACATACAACGAGGTTGTGAACCTCAGGCGTATTTTCGAGGATGCTGAGCGGGGGGGCACCAATCATCGAGTAACCCATCGCTTCTGCAGCGGCAGTGCCGTCACTAAGAAGCAACTCTTTGTAATCCTTATCAAGCCAGGCTCTCACGACCATACGCGCACCTTGCTCGGGGCTACCCTTTTGCGTATCAAGCTGGGTGCGTTGTAATTCTTCTAAGGTCACCACACCTTTCTTGATCAGCGCATTGACAACCAGATCCAGCGTGCGAAAACTTTCAGCCGAGGGAAAATGGTGACTATGAGCACCATCGCCATGATCGTGATGATGATCGTGATGGTCGTGGTCATGCTCATGATGTTCATGATTTTCGTGTGTATGCGTCATGACTCTATTCTCTCGATCCAGTGTTCATATATCTCTATCAGCAGCGACGCGTTCTGGCCATGTTCGCTACCCCATAGTTCATCTAATTTAAAAGCAACGTGATATAGATTTTTTTTATCTGCCGGCTTGCCAAACGCAAGTTGCTCGGGATTTGCAAACGCACCGAAGTGACGCACGATCGTTCCTGTATGCCCACGAACATAAGCAGGTGTCCGAATATGGCACGGACCATCTTTTTCTGGCCACTTTAATGGGATTCTCACCCGGTCACCAGGCCTGAATATGGGAGGGGTGGCAATAGTGGCGCTACTCACAAGAGCTCCTCGGCATCAACATAGCCTTTTTCAACCAAAATAGAAGTGATTGAACGTAACCACCTCTCGTAATACTGCATGTTGAAATACTCATCACGTGGGATCGACTCAACGCCACGCCGGAGTTCATCAGTCAGAAGAATTTTCTTCGCGCCCAGCAAAACTCGTAAAGCATCTACACGTGCACCAAAATCCTCGGGATCTATATGCTCGTCATCGCGGCAAATTTTTTCAGTGAGGTATTCGTCGCGCCCACCCAGATCATGGTGATTGGCATTTTTGTAAGGATCATCTTTCATGTTCATCACTCCATTACCTTCAAATTTTCAGCCACATCAAAATCGATCTCACCTAGTGCTTTGACTTCTTCAGCTGAAAAACCAGGTGCGACCGCCTCAAGCACAAAGCGGCCGTCCACCCAGTGCAAAACAGCGAGATCCGTCACCAGCCAATCCACGCATTTTCTACCTGTCAGCGGATATTTACATTGGCGAGGTAATTTAGTTCGTCCCTTGCTATCGGCATGCTCCATCACAATGATGAGCTCAACTTCACCTGATATCAGATCCATCGCACCACCGATACCGCCGCGCTTGGCATCCGTAATGCTCCAGTTCGCAACGTTACCCTCACGGTCAACCTCATAGGCACCAAGAATAACGGTATCGATATGACCGCCTCGTGCCATTTCAAAGGAAGTCACACTTTCGAAAAACGAAGTCCCTGGTATGGCTTCAACAAACTGCCCGCCGGCATTAAAAACATCCGGATCCACCGCATCACCAGAAACGATCCCGCCATAGCCCAGTACACCATTCTCAGCATGCAACCACACTCCGCGGCCCTCAAGAAAATTAGAGACTTGAGTGGGTATACCGACACCCAAATTGACATAGGTATCATTGCGCACAATTTTCGCTGCATTTTTAGCGATGCCGTTACGGGTTAAAGCTTGCTTGCCGTTATAGGTTCTCGCGCTATCAGCCGGACGTTTTTCAGCACGGGTTAAGGTTTTGACATCAATCGGGTCGGTAATTTTCAATACGCGCGAAACAAAAATTCCTGGCAGATCGATTAATTCAGCAGGTAACTCTCCGACCTCGACAATTTCTTCAACTTCGACAATCGCGATACGTGCGGCTTTTGCAAACGCTGTATTGAAATTTGCACTGCCGCCACGAAACTGAACGTTGCCGGCACGATCTGCCCGATAAGCGCTAAGGAATGCAAAATCAACATTAATGGCATGCTCGAGCACATGCGGCTTACCATTGAAATAACGTACGTCCTTGCCCTCAGCTAAATCAGTATCCACTCCTGTCGGTGAATAAAACGCTGGGATCCCTGCTCCCCCCGCACGGCAGCGCTCGACCAGAATGCCCTGAGGGACGAGCTCAACTTCAAGCGTGCCTGCTGCGATTCTTCTCTCGCCCTCGGTCTGCATACCCGCTCTGATTGAGAATGCTGCGACAAGTTTTTTAACCTGATTATTTTCAACGAGTAACTGACCCTTTTCACCGGGCGCGCCAAGTGAGTTACAGACCAGAGTTAAGTCTTTTGTACCTTTGTCTCGCAACGCATAGATCAAAGTGTTGGGGAAACGGTGCGCTAGTCCAAAACCTGAGATCGCTACACTCGCGCCCTCTGGAATATCTGCGATGGCCTGTGCTGCAGTGGCAACTACCTTATCCATACAAATCCTTTACGTAATTAGTTCATTTTTAAGTTCAGTGCGATGACTGAAAAATTATTCAAGTCTGATGTTCAGAATCTTGTTCAACTCAAACAACTCACGCTTTTCAGCAATCATGGCCGCGCGAAATGTTTGAGGATCAAGCAAAACAAGTTCCGAACCTGCCGCTTCAATTCTTGCACGTACTTGTGGTTGATTAAAGTATTTAACACTCTCTGTATAAAGTGTCTGAATGATGCTGTCAGGCGTACCGGCCGGCGCCAACAAGCCGTACCATGAGCCACTGACATCATTAATCCCTTGTTCAATTAAGGTAGGCAACTCGGGCAGTGCTTTGACACGTGACCGCGATGACACACCGAGCGCGCGTAGCTTTCCTGACTGAATATAGGGCAACATCGCAGAGAGATTCAAGAACGTCGCATCTACATGCCCACCCAGCATGTCGTTGACTACAGGGGCGGCTCCTTTATAGGGGACATGGGTCATTTTCACCTTAGCCTCCAATTGAAAAATCTCGCCTGTTATATGCGTTGGCCCAGCTGTGCCACTCGAGCCGTAAGTTAAGGATTTAGTCTTTGCAAGCTCAACAAATTCTTTGACATTATTTACTTGTATATGTGGCGCGATGACCAACATATTAGGCACATCGATAATTTTTAATATCGGTGCAAATTCCTTAATACCATCGTAAGGAGGATTCGCACTAAAAACAGGAACAGCTGTATTCGGTCCCCCACTAGCGAGCAAGAGGGTGTAACCATTTGGAGCGGCTTTCGCTACAAATCCCGTTCCTATTGCACCGCTTCCACCTGGTTTAGCCTCCACCACAAAGGTCTGCCCGAGCGACTGCGTCAGACCATTCGCCAGCTCTCGCGCTATTTGATCGGCGGGCCCACCAGAGGGGTACGGGATAATGAGTTTGACTGGTTTATCAGGATAGGTTTGACCAATGGTCACGCAGGGCGCGAAGGCAAATAAATAAATGAAAGCTTGCAGAATTTTTTTCAACATCGTCTCCGTTATGCAAAGCGTAAATTTATATTTACTCGCCTCGTGTTTCTGGCTCAACGGGCTCAAAACGATAACCCTGCTCACTATTTCCTCGGACATAGCCGCAATGTGGCCAACCAAAGTGCACCGGCATAATCAAGGCATTTCGTTCAGCGGCACGTTTTAAAAATAAAGCGCGAGATGTACGAGCCTGCTCAGCATGCGCATCGATCCAGGTATTGACCTGCGGCATTGCGATCTGAAGCGGGCTATGCATCACATCCCCCGCAAAAATCGCCTCTTGTCCCTCTGAACGGAATCTAAAATGGATCGACCCAGGTGTATGACCGGGCATCGCCTCTGCCTCCAGACAACCTGCGACGAGATCACCATCATCGATGAAATCAATCAGACCAGCTTCATAGAGTGGCAAAACGCTATCTTCAAAAGATCCGCTGATAACGCCTTTGTCACCATTTTTATACGCAGCATGCGCCGCCTCGAAATCTACTCTTGGCATCAGGTGACGGGCGTTCGGGAAGGTGGGTTGCCAAGTCCCATCTACCATTTTCGTCCCCCACCCCACATGATCTGGATGAAAGTGGGTAACTACCACGTGTGTCACATCTTTTGGATCTGCGCCTGCGGCTGAGAGCCATAAGGGAGTGAGCGTATTAAGCATATTCATACGCTCAGAGGCACGTTTCTTATGGTTACCGACTCCCAGATCAATCACGATTACTTTGTCGTCCATATGCATGACCCAAAGTTGCATCGCGACGATAAAGCGCTCTAATTTGATGTTGTAGTGATGCGGAGCCAGCCAAGATAAATGCGGTTTGATCTCTCGCACATCAAGTTCTGGAAATACGAAATCTGCAGCGTGTGTCGGACCGCTGTATTCGATCACGTTATAGATTTTTGCTTTACCTACGTGGCGTGAATAAATCATTTTTGTCTCTTTTTATTTTTAATCGGAAATTAATCTACTCGTCTGTACGTCAAGCGCCAACGCGTATCACGATTCATCCAGACACTTGGGCCAGCAGAAAATGTATTGCCACTCGGATCTGCTGTGAGTCTGCCTTTCATGAAATTTTCCGCAGCCTGCTCATTTTTAATACCGTACATGGCTAAAAACTGAGGCGAACCTGGAGCAGGATGTAAAAATTCACGCATACACTGGTAACGCGCGCCGCTGATAAATCCATAGCCGTTCATTACTTCACCAACATGCGTTGTGTTGTAGAACGCATTGAATTGCGCTAATTCCGTTTCGCTCGCACCTGTTGCTGCATTCATGCCGACTAGATACATATAAGGTGCGTCACTGACTTTGGAGTCAGCAGGACTATTCAAAAGGTGTTGCCACATTAACCGCCATTTTGTTTGACGTTGACGCCAAGCCGTTGGGCCGTCGCTATAGACTGGACGACCTTCAACCGGACCATCATTGCGCGCGATGTAGAGTAATGCGTCTTCATTGCTTTGGATGTCGTAGGCCGCGATAAATCTAGGTCCTCGCGCGCCCCTCGGATCGTCTTGCACCAGTTCATAGCGACGTCCTCTCAGAAAACCAGGATTACCAGCTATCACCTCGGGACGATGGGTATTACTATAAAAAGCATTGAAATCCGCTACATCTGCAGCACTAGTATCAGCGGGAATATCCATGCCCACCCAGTAGGTGAAGATTGCGTCGCTCATCATCAGTCCTTAATCATCCAACCAATTTAAACATCGGTATTGCAGGGCCGTCTTCGCTTGGCTTGAACGTGACCTGCACCTTTTGTCCAACACGTATCGTATCCAGATCACAATCGACAATATTAGTGAGCATGGTCACGCCCTCATCGAGAGCGACGTAGGCGATTGCGTAAGGGGTTGGTCCAGACGCACGCGTCACGCTATAGCTATAAACCGTCCCCGCGCCTTTTGATTCTTTCCACTCGGTTTTGTCGCTGAAACAAAACGGACACAACGCACGTGGATAGTGATGATATTGACTGCAATCATTGCAGTATTTCAACAATAATTTTCCTTGCGTCGCCGCCTCAAAATAAGTCTCATCGCCATAATTCAATTTAGGGGCGGAGATTTTTCTGTCTTTATAAGGTGTGCTCATCTCATTTACTCCCTTTCCATAATCAGTGTGGCACTGCCATGGCGTGTGCTCAGTGAACCGCCTGTGCCATGGGCAAGTGCGATATCGCAATTTTTAACTTGAACCATTGGATGCGCTTCGCCACGCAACTGCCGCACGGCTTCAATGATCTTGGTGATACCACCACGGTTAACTGGATGGTTATTACATAATCCACCACCGTCGGTATTGAAGGGCAGCTTACCAACACCTGAAATCAAATTGCCATCCATGACGAATTTTCCACCCTCACCTTTTTTACAAAAGCCAAGATCTTCCAGCGTCATAATCACGGTGATGGTAAAGCTGTCATAGATAGAGGCGTACTTGATGTCCTGTGGTGTGACACCTGCCTCGGCAAAAGCGATCGGACCAGAGCGCACAGCACCGGTGTAAGTAATGTCAACTTTGCCACCCATCTGTCCCTTGGGAGACTCTCCAGCCCCGATGAGTTTCACAAGTGGTCGCTTTAAACTTTTAGCGATTTCTGGACTCACCACAATCACCGCACCACCGCCATCCGTTACTACACAGCAATCCATACGATGCAGTGGATCTGCGATCAAGGGGGAGTTAAGGACGTCTTGAACCGTAACTACTTTTTTAAGATATGCATTCGGATTGTGCTGTGCATGCTGAGAGGCTGCAACCTTGACCCAGGCCATTTGCTCGTTCGTCGTACCAAACTCATACATATGACGCATCGCGGCCAAAGCATAAAGGTTGACGGTCACAGGGCCATAAGGCATTTCAAACGGCGTATCCGGGATGGCTGAATCAAGCTCACGCACAATCGTCCCCGGCCTGCCAAATCCCGCACAGGTAATCAGCGCAACACTGCACTTTCCAGCAGCAATCGCTTCTGCGGCATGAGCGACCAGATAGAGGTAGGACGACCCACCCGTATTGGTCGAGTCAGAATGCCTGACCGTCAAACCCATGTAGTCGATCATGTTGATGCCGCCCAACCCACCTGGCGCATCAGTGGAACAAAAATAGCCGTCCACATCATGGATAGTGAGTCCGGCATCTTCAAGTGCACCTTTTGCACATTCCGCATGTAATTGTGCAAGCGATTTGTTCTCAATCTTGCGCGCAGGGTGCTCAAATATTCCGGCGATATACGCCTTGCCTCGTATGCTCATTGTCTTATCGTCTCCGTGATACTTTTATTCCGATCTTGAGTTTATAGGTCGGTGTTCTTTTTTTGTATATATTTTTAGTTTTATACCATTCATTGCACAGCCAAGCGGTTCTGGGCAATGAATCATTAATTCGAGCTTAACCACGTAAGTTTTCATTACAAATATGATGCATAAAGAGTCCTCTTGAGGTAATGTATTTCCATGAAATCCATCCTGATCGACCGCTCCCGTCGCCTGCGCGATGACCCTGGTACTGGCCATAATCGCTGGCATCCAGATATTGAACCCATTGCCGAGGTTGCGCCCGGCGAGGAGATCCTGCTCGAAACACGAGATGCCTCGGACGGTCAGGTCAAGCCTGGCATGAAGTTCGAGGATTTAGCCAGTCACGATAAAAAGGCGGGACACCCGCTTACGGGGCCAATTTTCGTCAAAGGCGCCGAACCCGGGGACGTACTGGAAATCGAGTTTGTTGATCTGATTCCCCAGAACTACGGCTGGACGGTCATCCGTCCGGGAGCAGGTTTCCTGCGCGAAATTTTTGATGCAAAATTCCTAGCCCACTGGGATATCGATCGAGGCTTTGCCCGTTCCGCTCAAATCCCGGGCGTCAAAATCCCTGAGGGTGTGTTCATGGGTACTGCAGGGGTTGCGCCTTCACATGAGCAGATGGTGCGCTGGAATGCACGTGAGACAGACTTAGTGCGTCGTGGCGGCATTGCACTTTTACCCGATGCGCAAGATGCGGTTCCCGCAAGAGAGCCTATCGCGAGCAATGGCCTGCGTACTATGCCACCTCGTGAAAACGGTGGTAATGCTGATATCAAACAACTCACACGTGGCTCCAGGTTGCAAATTCCGGTCGGCGTGACGGGCGCACTATTTTCGGCAGGGGATGCACACTACGCGCAGGGTGACTCAGAGTGCTGCATCACGGCCATTGAAATGGGCGCTAGTGCCGTAGTTAAATTTAAAGTTCTTTCAGGCGAAGCCACGCGTCGTAATATGCGATTCCCCAGGTTTTCTCACCCGGGTTATTTTGCACAACCTCAATGGGCAGCGCCGCATAATTTCGTGGCGACGACTGGTCTGCCGATCCGTGAGGATGGTACGCAGGAGTGCGAAGATCTCACGCTCGCCGCACGCAACGCGTTACTGGAAATGATTTCACTACTGGGTGAGCGTGGATTCAGCCGCGAGCAGGCATATGTGATCTGCTCGTTAGCGGTTGATTTACGCATCAGCAATGCTGTGGATCTGCCAAACGTCTGTGTGAGTGCTCTATTGCCTGAGGCAATTTTTGTGGTTTAGTGAATTCTGCACCTCATTCGCTTTGATAGTCATCATGCTTAAATATTAGGCAGTCATGATGCTCGGCGTCTATGCTTCGACTCTCTGACACTAGTCAGAAATAAGCCACCTCCATTTTTCCCGGGCTCGCGACCCCCCGCTTTGATCGGGGCTTCATCTAATCACTCCGTACGTCAGCGCACAGACTCCTCCCCTCTCATCCCGGATACTTGCAAGGTAGATGGAGAGGCACGTTGCATGAAGAAAACAAACCCGGCAGTCCACCCAAGCCACCCGCCATCAACCGCCAGCTGTGGCTGCGTTTTCTAACAATCGCCAGACCATATTGTGTTTCAGAAAACCGCTGGCCGCTCTGGGCAGGACTGGCCCTGCTTGTCGTTCTATTGCTTCTGCAAACAATTACCAGCGTGATGTTCAACCGCGAGTCAGGCGAGTTCATTTCCGCGCTAGCTGACAAAGACGGCTCTCGCTTTTGGGGCTCGATTTGGCGCTACGGATATATTTTGACCGCAGCTATCCCTATTTTTAGTTTTTACTATTTTTTACAAGATAGCATCGCTTTACGCTGGAGAAAATGGCTGACTGATCAATTCATGCAACGCTACTTTAAGGAACGAGCCTACTACCAGCTCGGCCAAGCTAACGTGATTGATAATCCGGATCAGCGCATCGCCGAGGACATCAATACCTTTACCTCACAATCACTGTTCTTTTCGACGGTCGTTGTGGGATCCATCATTCAAATCATTGCATTCGGCGGCGTGCTCTGGTTGATCTCTCCCAAACTCATTTATTTTCTGATCGGCTATTCAGCCTTTAGCTCCTGGTTTACCGCCACGGTGTTTGGTAAGCCTCTTATCGGGTTGAATTTTCTACAACTACAACGCGAAGCAGATTTTCGATTTGGATTGCTACGTGTGCGAGAGAACTCGGAACCGATTGCTTTCTATGACGGCGAAAGTCGAGAAATCAGCTTGTTGCAGAGTCTGTTCTCTTTCGTCTTTATCATCCAGCAGCGTGTTTTACGCTGGAAATTCAAGCTCAATCTTTTTCAATTCTCACACACCTTTCTCACCACAGTCATCCCCACTGTGATTATTGCCAGCGACGTTTTGTCCGGTCGTTTAGAAGTCGGGCTAGCCGTGCAGGCAGCCGGCGCCTTTGCCGCAATGTTGATCGCGCTCACTGTGATGGTTAATCACTTCGAGGGCTTGAGCCGTTTTGCTGCAGTCGTTGAACGGCTCTATACCTTTTCGCAAGCGCTTGATACGCAGTCAGCGAAAATGACTGAGCAAAGCGACAACAGAATTGTGACCCAGCGGGGCACCTCACTCACCTGCAATCAGCTGTCTATCTGTACTCCAACAGGTGAAAGAACACTGATAAAGCAACTCAACTTATCCGTGAGTCCAAACAAAGGCCTCATGATCATCGGTGAGAGTGGCACAGGCAAAAGCTCCTTGCTACGGGTCATTGCGGGGCTGTGGACGACAGGCTCGGGAGAGATCGTGCGCCCCTCCATACAGGAGCTACTGTTCTTGCCACAACAACCCTACCACCCGCTCGGTGATCTACGCTGCCAGCTGAGCTATCCACAAATTGACAAAACAATTTCAGACGAAGAGATGCTGCATTGTTTGGATTTGGTTAACCTCTCCTCTCTGACAAAACGCTGTGGAGGCCTGAGCGGCCAAATAGACTGGACCAAGGTGCTCTCCGTAGGAGAACAGCAACGGCTATCCTTTGCGCGCGCACTTCTTGCCAAACCCCGATACCTTTTGCTCGATGAATCCACCAGCGCACTCGATGCGGCTAACGAATCGCGCCTGTATTCACAACTAAGTGGCATGGATATCACGCCTATTAGTGTGAGTCACAGGCAGGCGCTCTTAGATCATCACCACGAGGTGCTGGTGATTTTGAGCGATAGTGGGTGGGCGCTAGAACCTGCTTGTGGCTTTAATTGGCCCCCAACATACACAGCTGTAAACACAGTTACATCGACAACCATGTTCAAAAAGTGATGATTTTTTGAGACAAAGGGGATTTGAGCGGCGCGACACTTCGCTTTAATGCCTGCCAAAGCGCAACAGTATCTGCCCCGCCTGCAGGGTCACGTGCAGTGGGCCTTGCCGCCAGATGCACAAACACCAATTGCAGTGATGGATCTACAAATATCACTTGGCCACGGACCCCTTGAAACGCAAAGGTACCATCCAAGGCGGGGAACACCCAAGTCTGATACCCATAGCCAAACCAACGTTTGGTAGCTATTGGTAACACATGCGCTTTCGTCATTTCTTTTACCCATGCCGCAGGTACCAATTGTTGCCCGCGTGCTGCGCCCATCTGCGCCATGAGCATTCCAAGACGTCCGTAATCTCGCAATGTCGCATTAAATCCCATATAACCAATTTCTTGTCCGGCGGCATCAATCAACCATGTTGCCTCGCTTTCAGCGCCAAGCGGCTTCCATATTTTCTCCGAAAAATACGAGGCAATATCTTGTTCAACTGCCTGACGCAGGACGACAGCTAGCACAAAGGTTTCGGCCGAAGCGTATGACCACCGCTTACCGGGCTCGGCGATACGACGATTAAACATTTTCGCAAGGTCTGCACCGCCTGGCGATTGGCCCATGATGGTTGCGCTTGTCAAACGTGCAGAATCATCCCTTCCATCGTACTCTTCGCGAAACTCCACACCTGAAGACATCGTCAATAAGTGCCGAAGAGGAGTATTGCCGTATTCTGTTCCTTGCAAGGCAGGCGCATACACCTGCGCCAAGTCATCGAGTGAGCGAATACGCCCCTCGTTCAACGCCACGCCGATTAGCATCGCGATAATCGTTTTGGACATCGAGAAAGAGGTAAAACGTTGCTCAGGTTGTCGCGCATATTGATAGCGTTCGAGCAACAAGGTATCACCCTGGGCAATCAACATGGCGGTTGTTGGATTACGGTCAAAGTAATCGTTGAGTGTTTTTGTACCACCACCTAATGCTGCAGCACCTTGATAAGTCAGCGTCAACTCAGGCGCTTGACGCCGCCAGGCTTGCACAGGGGCTGAAGTGGGCGACACGCTCGCGCTAAAGATCTCATCAAGTCTTGAAAAGCTGTCTACGCCTGCGTTTGCTTGCCACCAGTTTTGACGAGTACCTTTTGGATAATCAAAACCGATCCCACGCAAAGTTAACATCTGCGGGCCATCCGCACGTGTCCCAATTCCTTGATCAAAACGCCATGCAGTTGTTTTGCTTTGACCAGTTGTACCGCAACCCACCAACCCAAGAATCGCAACGGTGACAAACAAGACCCAAAGGGACTGACAGGCAGCCGAACAATTCACTATTTTTTTATAATTTGGGTGACTGGCTATACATGCAAGAACGGGATTTATATTTTGTTCGCTATTAGCGTTCATAAAAGCTAATTCCTTTTTGCAATGGTGGCGAAGAAGCATACTGGCGATTTAATTGTCGCACTGTTTATTTGATTTAAAGAAATCGGTTATCACTAATACTGTGCTGGAGCGTCACTATCCACAAAAACGCAGGGTATATGCGGACTACAGATTGGCTGTGGGGCGTCTGGCAACTCTGACGGGAGGTGAACAAAAGCACCCAATCAACTAAGAACAGCTCAGCGCAGGCGGATTTGTTCGCCAAAACGGTGCCAGACATCACGGGGTGTTGATAACAGTCGAATAGCCGTTTAAAAAATGAAGGCGTTCTAAATACTGCTTATCCCCCGTTAATGGGGTAGAGCCTGAGATTAAGCCCCGCTAGCACAATCACGAACAGGGGCTTAAATGGGGGCTGATCAAGGATATTTGTAGCTAGATCTAGCTTTTATGCGGCTTTCCAAGGATTTCTTGGCGGGGCAGCCATAACAACATCACAAACCGCCTGAGGTGCTGCAATCTCAAGTTTTTTGCTTTTGGTCTGCGGGAGGGATACGAACCGTCGTCACTCTTGAGCAACATCCTTAGTCTATGTTCGTATCTTTACCAGCACTAATCAGTCGATCTACATCAGCAAATAATTTTTCTGCAAGTAGCCTGAGCTCAGCAATTGCTGACTCTTCGATTTCAAGAAAGCCTTCATATTCAGCCAAATTGCATTTCTGATGTGCAGCGTCGAGCACTCGCCACAGACTGGCTGGCCACGCTAGCGTGTGGCCAAGAGACTGAAAAACAATGTAGCGATTTTCACTGCGATAGCCGTGCCATCGAAGTGCTACAAGTGCGGCTCCATGTATTGCGTTATAGACACTAGTGAAGCGCCCTTCTTGAGACACTTGCGGATAGCTCGAGTCTGCAAGACGCTTGCGCGCCATCACCAACATGCGGTCAATTTCCGCACGATTCATCGGCTCGGCTTTTATCCTGCCGATTTTGGCAAGATTACCGAGCGCGTCTGAACTCATCGATATTTCCAAAAAGTTGGATAATTGGTTGGCTCAAGACTTTGTTCACAAATGAGTCTGTATCGCCCAATCTTTTTTTGAATTCATTAACCGTGTAACAGGTCGGGTTAACTTTACGGCAAAGCATTTCTTCTACCGGTAATAATTGGTCCAGCAATTCACTGAGCGTTAAATCACTGCCGACAATCATGATATCAATGTCGCTTTCAGCAGTATCTGATTGCTTTGCGACAGAACCGTAAAGCAAGGCGAGTTCGATTTTTTGTTCGAGTGGTAGCAGTGCTTCTGACAGCAGCGCTGCTGCGCCCATGACTTTGCGCGTCAAGTCTCTTAACTCTTTAAATAAAGGGCTTTGGCGATTGGCAGATATTTGTCGTTGATTGCCTTTCAAGCTTGAGTTGGCGAGACCGGCGGCCACTAGCTTGTTGATCTCACGCTGAAGCGACGCACTACCCAAACCTGTTAGACGTAGCAATTCGCTCAGGTGATAAGAGCGTTCGGATTGGCCAAAAATCCAAAGATAAACTTTGGCTTGGCTATCTGTGAAAACCGCATCTTTTAATGACATAGCCAAATTTTAGCACGATCAAGCCAAAATTTAGAATGATTAATAAGTGCTGCTATCTGATGAATACTGGCTAAATCATTGATTATCTGGCGGGGAAGCATGAACTACATCACAAACCGCCTGAAGTGCTGAAATCTCAGGTTTTTTGCTTTTGGTCTACGGGAGGGATACCAACCAGCGGGCAGGACATTGCCGGCAACCGATACTTTCGCAAAATGCTTGACCACAGCGGCATAGAATAATGACTGTTTTGTCTCACGTACATCCACGTCTATACATTGAGTTTATTTTACGTTAAGATGTACACGTACATCCAACGGGACTCGCTATGGCTAACACCAAACTATTCAAGAACGGCAATTCACAAGCTGTTCGCATTCCTGCAGAACTTGCCTACAGTTCTTGGGACGTAGAGCTTGTAATCGAGCGACTGGGTGACGAGTTACGCATTCGCCCGGCCCAACGGCGCATGGGCAATGTGTTGGGAAAACTTGCGAAATTTTCACCTGACTTCATGGTTCACGGACGCGGCGAGAACATCGAAGGCGAGCGTAAGGCGTTATGAGTCCAAAGTACATGCTCGACACCAATATCTGCATCTACCTCATGAAGCACCAGCCACCCGAGGTCAAGGAGCGCTTTGCCGCCTGCTTTGTAGGCGACGTTGTCATTTCCGCAGTAACCCTGGCAGAGCTCGAGTTCGGCATCGCTTGCTGTAGTGCAACATCGCAAGTTGCAAACCGCTCGGCGCTCGACAGTTTGCTCGAAGACATTCTGGTGGCGCCCTTTGAAGCTCAGGCGGCCAAAGCCTATGGACCGATTCGCGCCGCGTACAAAGATCGCAACCGTGATGCGCTTGATAAGCTCATCGCCTCACATGCCGTTGCTCTTGACGTGACGCTAGTCACCAACAACGAAGCGGACTTTGTGAACTATGCTGGTCTAGTTGTAGAAAACTGGGTCAACAACCACTGATGAATACTGCTCATCCCCCGTTAATGGGGTAGAGCCGTTAAAGCGCTTTACTATAAAAAGGGCTATGTGTTTTAGCAGCTTTGACCCACTCCGCTTCCCACACAGCTCTTGGGTCTTTCTGCCCCCACATCCTTCTAGACTCCAAACTATATTTCAAAGCTCTAACAGCTAATATGTATCCCTCAATCATGGGAAAGTTATGCCAACAATCCGTCAATATAATGACACCACCGACCGAATTCAGGTTGTTGAACTCTGGAAAAATGTGTTTGGTTATGAAACTGCTCATAACGAACCGAACTTGGCTATTTCAAAAAAGATAGCGACAAATGATGGCTTGTTTTTTGTCGCAGTTGAAAATACTGACATCGTCGGTACGATTATGGCGGGCTACGATGGGCATCGTGGTTGGTTGTATTCAGTCGCAGTAGATCCAAAAAAACGACTCAGTGGTTTGGGTGGCTCACTCGTTCAACACGCTGAAAAAGCACTTGCTGATTTGGGTTGTATGAAAATCAACCTCCAGCTACTTGCTACGAATGAAGCAACTGCGGCTTTCTACAAGTCTATTGGCTACTCAGTTGAGCCTCGCTTGAGTATGGGAAAAGTGTTGTAAGAGACTGTGTGTGTTAGCGCCAACCATACTAGTGCTTTACATTGAATATATATACGTACACTCCTAAGTTTCTATGATTACTCATAAGTTAGTAAATTGGTTTCTAGTTTTGGCTTCAGTCGCAATTCTGACAGGATGCGGAAAGCTAACCCGTAACCATGGAGTTCCGCCTCAACTCCATGGGCAAGAACAGGTTAGCAGTATTCCTGGAGTTCGCTATCAGGCCTTATCGAAGGTGGGTATCGAAAAAATCCTCAGCGATATCAAATCGACGATTGATACAAATAAGTTATCACCCAAATCCGATCAAGCCAACTATCTTTCGATTTCAGGAGGTGGTGATAATGGGGCATTTGGCGCCGGGTTACTAACCGGCTGGACAGCACATGGTGATCGCCCAAAATTTGATCTCGTTACTGGCGTTAGCACAGGGGCACTTATAGCCCCTTTCGCATATCTTGGATCAACCTATGATCCTGTATTAAAGACTGTCTACACAGAAACTAATCCAAGCGATATTTATCTAGAGCGAGGCTTCATAGGCGCCCTCTTCGGCGAGGCTATGGGCGATACGACTCCCCTTTATGAACTTATCACCAAATATATTGATGCAGATTTATTACAAAAGATTGGTGCTGAATATAGTTTGATGAATCGATGGCTTTTAGTAGCAACAACCAATCTGGATACAGGGACGCCGGTCATTTGGAATATGGGGAAACTTGCTCAAATTGGAACGCCTGACGCATTGATTCTTTTTAGGAAAATACTGCTCGCATCTGCAGCAATACCGGGCGCATTCCCCCCGGTAATGATTGATGTTGAAGCTGATGGTAAAAAATTTCAGGAAATGCATGTGGATGGAGGCGCAACAATGAGCGTATTTCTATACCCCTCCGCGTTAGGTGCAGCGGCACGAGAACAAAAAGTTGGCGCAACCTCGAAGAACCGAAAGGCCTACATCATCAGAAATTCACGAATTGACGCCGACTGGAGAGAGATTGATCGTGACACGCTGAGCATTATGGGGAGAGCCATTTCCCAATTGATTCAATCACAAGGATATGGCGATTTATATCGAATTTATCAAACAACCCAGCGTGACCATGTCGAATTCAACCTAGCTTATATCGGTGCAGATTTTAACTTTTATCATAAACGTGAATTTGATCGCCCATATATGAATGCTCTATATAAGTACGGCTATCAACTAGGTAAAGCCGGCTATCCTTGGGCACATACCCCGCCAGGCTATAACACTCCCATCGACGAAGAAACGCGCCACCAAAGCCAACGAAATCTAGATGCACTCCAAAGGATGAATCCAGGGAATATTAATCCTGCGCAATAATAGCGATCACCCAAGGATTCAGTAGAAGTAATTAACTAAGGTCGTTTGGGTAACTGCAAGAAAAAGTCTGATGGTAATTACTATTTAGGTTATTCCTTGAAGTTCTCTGAGCACTACTGACAGTAACCTGTAAGTCCTTTGCCTTCTTTGCCGAAGTTGATGATGCTGTTTGAGATTATTAATGGAGGTAATGGAGGCAAACAGGCTAGTTTCATAAACTATTTTTATATTGATTCCTATAGAGAGTTTATGGAAATAGGTATAAATGCTCCATTACCTCCATCATCGACTCCTGCAAAAGCCAGTCAGGCAAAACTCCTGCCAGAAAAAATTTCAAATTTCTTGAAAAATCACCTGCGACTGAAGTTACCGAAAACTGATTTTCGTGTGGGGATGAAAGTTTCTATGTAGAACACCCATGAAGATCATGCCTAGATGACCATGCTTGGAGGTTTTCATGCAGTTTTCTTGAAGATGATTGGAAAACTACTGGCAGGTAGTTCTTGCAGATTTCTCAGAGGATTTCTGCGAAGCTTTCAGAATTGCTCTGAAAATATTATACGTAGATGAACTTTGTGATTGCCATGCCAAACTTTCCGGGTACATTGTGGGAACCATCGTGGTATTTTGATATTGTTATCACGTAAACCACTGAACTTCAAGGGATACTGGCGGCAGAGGGACTTTACTGGATGTCTTAAAATTCGGGACTGGCGGACAGAGGGGGATTCGAACCCCCGATACGCTATGAACGTATACACGCTTTCCAGGCGTGCGCCTTCAACCGCTCGGCCACCTGTCCGTTGCATTTGTTACGGTAAACAGTCAAAAGCCTGAATTACCTGTAAAAATGACAGCCTTCCATTCTAGCAGACTCTGGCTCCGTGCGAAAACCGTCATTCAGCGGAGATTTTCAGGTCGCGAATCAGTTTCGTGTACTTAGCCGTATCCTGTCTTAAAGTTTTAGCAAAACTTTCAGGCGTAGATGTCACCACCTCCACCCCAATTGCAGACATTTTCTCGCGTACTTCAGGCAAAGTGACAATCTTATTTATTTCAGCATTCAATCGATCAGTAATATCCTGAGGCAAACCTTTCGGACCAAAAGCGCCGTACCAGACCGCCAACTCGTAGCCCGGCAACGTCTCAGCAACCGTTGGAGTATCGGGCAACTGAGGTGAGCGCGCACTCTCCGTCACGGCCAGTAATTTTAATTTGCCCGATTTCACGTGCGGTAAAGTCTGCGTGCCAGCACCGAATAACACCTGCGTCTGGCCTGACACGGTATCAAGGACAGCCGGCGCTCCGCCCTTGTAAGGAATGTGCGTCATTTGTACACCACCGGCTAACTCGAACAAAACGGCACTGATGTGATTGGTCGAGCCGGCACCTGCGGTCGCAAAATTTAATTTACCTGGATTTGCTTTCGCATAGGCAATTAACTCGGCGACATTATTGACGGGTAATGCAGGGTTAATCACCAGCGTGTTCGTTACAAACGCGACGAGTGAAATTGGCGTGAAATCATCTACAGACTCAAAAGGCATCTGTGCGAATAAAGCTGGATTCATCGCATGGGTGCTCATGGATCCAACTAGTAGTGTGTAGCCGTCAGGCTTGGCCTTGGCCACGATGTTTGATCCAATATTGCCCGAAGCACCAGCCTTGTTATCCACGATGACGGTCTGACCAAGTGAGCGCGACAGATGATCGGCAAGCAAACGCGCGAGAATGTCGGTCGAACCACCTGGTGCCCAAGGCACAATCAGCGTAATGGTTCGTTCTGGCCAGGCGGCATGGCTCGACCCAATACCTGCTATCGCGACAAACAGAGTGAAGAGAATTTTTTTCAACATAATTAACGTCCTACTGCGTAGCCTTGCATGCCGCGAGGATTCGCAGCAGCTCTGAGTAACAATGCTCCATTCAAACCTGGTTCACGTGAGCAGGCGGACAATCTACCCTCTGACCACTCCGCACCGACTTTGACCTCATGTCCGGCTTGGCGCAAGGCCTCGACCGTTGCTTCTGGAAAACGAGACTCCATCGTGATCTGGTTGTAACGCAATGTCCGTGGCCAAAATGAAATTGGAAAATGATCAATGTGCCAGGCCGGATATTCAATCGCCTCTTGCAGGTTCATCCCGTACAACGCGTGGCGCAAAAAGAATTCGCAACTCCACTGATCCTGCTGGTCACCACCTGGTGTACCAAACACCATATACGGCAGGCCATCACGCAACACCATTGAGGGTGACAACGTGGTGCTTGGACGTTTGCCAGGTTGTAGTTGCCCAGGCACGCCTTCATCAAACCACACCATCTGTAGGCGCGTGCCTAAGGAGAAACCGAGAGATGGAATTGCAGGGCTTGAGGACAGCCAACCGCCTGAGGGCGTTGCTGAAACCATATTGCCGTCGGAATCAATCACGTCAATATGACAGGTATCACCAATGAACACTTCTTTTTTAGCCCACTCACTGACAGGTGGAAGCGAGGCAAAGGTCGGCTCACCCACGCCAAAGCGTGTATCAGAAATTTTTAAGGTACGGGCGGGTGCTTCAAGATCAGGGAGCTTAACGGGACGACCGCCAGGGGTACCGGGATCGAGCAGCTTTGCGCTCAGCTCACCAATTCGGTCAAAGCGAGCGCGACCATACGCATCGGAAATTAAGTCTGCCATCGGAACCTCTGAAAAAAGAGGGTCTGCATACCAGGCCATCCGGTCTGCCATGGCGAGCTTGGTCGCCTCAGCAACGGTATGAACGAATTGAAACGAATCAGGTGCAAATTTTTCCAAGCCTGCGTGCTTGAGAATAGAAAGTTGCTGCAACATGACCGGGCCTTGGGACCAGGGGCCGCATTTGGCAACCGTGTAGCGTCCGAACTCAACGGTATAGGGTTCATCGTAAGTCGCTTGCCACTTAGCCAGATCGGCATAGCGCAATAGGCCGGTATTGCGCTGACCCGTCGTGTCACGCACGGCCTCATTGGTATAAAACCGATCGATTTCTTTCGCGATAAATCCACGATAGAAAACATCAAGCGCGGCATCGATCGTACGAACGCGATCACCAGCTCCAGTGACAGCGGCCTCTTCGAGCAAGCGGGTATATGTCTTCGCGATCGCAGGGCACTGAAATAATTTACCGGGCTCGGGCACCTGGCCATCAGGTAACCACACCTCAGCCGAACCCTTCCACTCGCTGACAAACAAACTTTGCACAGCCAGGATAGCCTGCACCGTACGCGGCAGCATCACAAAACCATCGCGGGCATAGCCGATCGCAGGCGCCATCACTTCGGCAAGTGTCATCGTGCCGTAATCACGCAGCATCGTGAGCCATGCACCAAAGGCACCAGGTACCGTTGCGGGAAGCAGGCCGATACCTGGTACGAGCTCCATACCGCGTTCTTTGAAATATTCACTGGTCGCAAGCTCAGGTGCGGGACCTTGTCCGCAGATGACTCGCATGCGCTGCTCTTTTTCAGACCAGAGCATGATGGGAACCTCACCCCCGGGACCATTTAAATGCGGCTCAACAATCTGCAAGACAAAACCGCCAGCGACGGCGGCATCAAAGGCATTACCGCCCTTTTCGAGAATACCCATGGCGGTTTGAGAAGCAAGCCAATGCGTCGAGGCCACTACACCAAAGGTACCGACTATTTCGGGACGCGTGGTGAAGGCTGTGTCTTTTGCTGCGGATTTGTTTGCGGTGGTCATTTTCAAGGAAGATCAGTGCTTTTGAAAGATTGCTTAATCATACGTTGAAGATGACTCAAATGGTGCTGTTTGCTCGCGCCAGCATTTCAATTCAAAGGGATCATAAGTCACCAAAGTATTTTTAACCGCAACATATTGTTTACATGAACGGATATAAGCCCAAACATAAACATCTCTGAGCAACTCAACACGATTTAATTCATAGACGCCTAACAAGCCCTCAATGTAAGTTTTTTCTGGCACATCAACAAAAGAGAGTGGGCATAAGTTGTGCTTGATCAATGGAATATTCGCAGCAAGTCGTGACAGACGTTTATTGACATCGCCAAAGGCTTGGAGATAAGACAAATGGACCATTAAAAAGAATGACTGCTCAAAGGGATCAACGATCGCGAGAGCCGTTTTTAGTACTTGTTCTAATAATTCTTCAAGTACGAATTTCATGGATTGCGGAGCATATAGGCTGCCATGAATTGCCACATCAAAGGACCTCACGATGCCACTTTGAGCGGGACTTTGCAAAAGCATTTCTGATAGCAATGAGTGAAGATCAATGATTGTTTTTTTATTGAGCCCAATATCCTGATCGCTATAAACAAGGTACTCAATCGCTTCTTTATGATTCAAAATCATCTGCGTTTCTGAGTGATGTTTGCCTTCTGCAGCCTGACCATACTCAATGAGTTTTCCAGTATCCAGACGGCTGTAGGTATTGCCTTCTAGTTGAGAGGAAGCCCATGACAAATCGATCAATAAACGATTAAAAATATCTTTTGCAAATGTGCCTGCCGGACGTCTTTCCTCTGAAGTGCAACCTAGGTAGTGCAATTGCTCACGGGCAGACGCAGGAAGATAGTAGGTGTGATTAGGAAAATAATTTTTAAGAAAAGACTTTTCGTAGCTAACGTGTTTACGCAGGTACAGAGGCTGGTTGACGTAGTCTTGAATGTCTTGGCCATCTTTAGACAAGTCAATTTTTAGTTGATAGGCGTAAGTCTTTTCAGAACTATCCTCTCGCGCGAAAAGAGTGGTTGCGTTGAAGGGAGTCTGAAAAATTAAACGACGCAGACTTTTCTGATCCACGTCGCTAAGTACCAATGGCTGCTGCATAAATGCACCTGTATAAAAATCACAGTTGCATTATCTGGCGCTACCAATGAGAGTTAAACTGAATTTACAAATCATTACGTTTTGCAGGCTATGACAAAAAATCATGCCGCGGTTGTAATGATTATTTTGTCTGAACACTCATCATGCGTTGCACATAGCGTGCAATCGTATCGATCTCTAAATTCACACGCTGAGCAACTTTCAGATGTTTAAGCGTCGTGACAGAAATCGTATGCGGAATCAAGTTGATGCTGAATTGCGTTCCACCCGTCACATCATCGACTCGATTAACAGTCAGACTCACACCATTCACGGTGATTGAGCCTTTATAGGCGAGGAATGGAGCCAGCGAGGACGGTGCCTGAATAACAAGCTCCCACGATTCGCCAACAGGCTCGAATTTCACCACCTCGCCCAGGCCGTCCACGTGTCCGGACACAATATGCCCACCGAGTTGATCACCAACGCGCAGGGCTTTTTCGAGATTAACCTCACCCTCAAAGTCCAAGCCCATCGTCAGGCGCAAACTTTCACGGGAAACATCAACCGCAAAGCCCTCAGCAGATTTAGCTACGACGGTCATGCAGGCACCCTGAATCGCGATCGAGTCACCGAGACCCACATCGCTCAGGTCCAGACCGCCCGCATGGATCTGTAAATGCACACCGGCATCCGCATTACCCAGAGACTCTATTTTTTCAATTCGGCCGACAGCCGCGACGATACCGGTAAACATGGTGGCTTATCCTTGTTGCGCCGTGTGCATTACGGCAAATGGATACTTTTCATCAATGCCCGCCAGTGATCTGTGACACGCAGTCGCAACCGCATGTCCGCACCAAACTGTTTGACATCAATGAATTCAAATTTATGTGCGTCCTCGAGATGGGTCAACACAGGCACTTGTGCAATGCCCTTACCCTCACCGAGTAGCATCGGTGCCATATAAACAATCAGCTCATCCACACAGTCCGCAGCAAGCAGTGCACCATTCAAACCAAAGCCTGCTTCAACGTGCACTTCGTTTGTTCCATGCTCAGCGAGCCAATGCATCATCGCCTGCATGTCAACACGCGGACGGGGTCGTTCAACGGTAGGCTCACCTTCTGGTACCCGCACAACCTGCACATTGCGTGCGCTCAGCCGCGCAGCCTTATCAAGGCGCTCTGTAGCGGTGAAAATAATGACTTCATTACCGTCGAACATCGCTGCGTCTTCAGCGATCTCAAACCCGGGATCAATGACTGCGCGACGTGGCTGACGCGGGGTCGGCACGTGTCGCACCGTTAATTTTGGATTGTCCGTGCGTACAGTACCGATCCCTGTCAGTACAACACAGCTGCGTGCGCGCCAGTGGTGACCGTCTGTGCGTGCCTGCGGACCCGTGATCCACTGTGACACGCCATTGGTCAGTGCTGTCCGACCATCAAGCGAGCTCGCGACTTTCATCCAGACGTAGGGTACGCCGCGAGTCATTCGAGAAACAAAACCCGGATTAATGAGGAGCGCCTGATCTGCACAGACACCTACCGCAACCTCAATACCGGCTGCGCGTAACGCACGCATGCCTCGACCTGCAACACTCGGGTTGGGATCGAAATGCGCAAACACAACGCGATCAGGCTTTGCTGCGATCAAGGCATCCACACAGGGCGGTGTACGGCCATGATGGCTGCAAGGCTCAAGGGTGATGTAAACAGTCGCGCCTGTCGCATCGAAGCCGCGCGCCCTCATGTCTTGCAAGGCCATGACCTCAGCATGATAGCTGCCGACGGCCTGGGTCGCACCTTGACCGAGTATTTGCGAACCACGCACAATCACACAACCCACCCGTGGATTGGGCGAAGGCACATAGAGGGCGCCCTCAGCCAGCGCCAAAGCCTGACGCATGAAAAACACATCCTGATCAGGATTGTGCAGGTCTAATTTTTTAGATTCAAACTGTGTCACGATTTACGTCGCAATGGTGGACCCTGCATTTCGCGAATGGCATCCACAAATTCGCCAATATCTTCAAAGCTTTTGTAGACCGACGCAAAACGGACGTATGCGACCTTGTCCAGTTTTTTAAGTTCATCCATCACCAGTGCACCGAGCATCTCGGTTGAGACCTCGCGTTGACCGCTGGTAAGGAGATTTTCTTCGATACGCATGACCACTGCATCAAGTGCTTCCGTACTAACAGGCCGCTTACGCAACGCGAGCGATAAGCTCGCGCGTAATTTCGAAGGGTCATACTCATGGCGACTAGCATTACGCTTGACGACGGTGGGCATTGCCAACTCTGCGCGTTCATAAGTTGTAAAGCGCCGGTCGCAGGCGCCGCAACGGCGCCGACGTCGGATAAAGTCACCTTCGTCAGCCCCGCGCGAATCAACGACTTGGGTGTCGGGATGCCCGCAAAAGGGACACTTCATGAATTAACGATAGACCGGCAACGAAGCAGTCAGCGCATTGACACGATCACGAACCTTGGCAATATTTGCCGCATCACGTGGATTGTCCAGCACGTCAGCAATCAGGTTGGCCGTGAGCTCTGATTCTGCTTCTTTGAAACCGCGCGTGGTCATGGCTGGTGTACCAAGACGCACGCCACTGGTCACGAATGGCTTTTCAGGATCATTCGGGATTGCGTTTTTGTTAACAGTAATGTGCGCGTCACCCAGTACGGCTTCAGCTTCTTTGCCGGTAATACCCTTTGCGCGCAGATCAACCAGCATCACATGGCTTTCTGTGCGACCTGAAACAATCCGCAAACCTCGTTTAACCAGTGTTTCTGCCATGACCTGTGCGTTTTTAACGACCTGAGCGGCATATGCTTTGAATTCAGGTGTCGACGCCTCATGGAAGGCGACGGCTTTCGCTGCGATCACGTGCATGAGTGGACCACCCTGGATACCCGGGAAAATCGCTGAATTAACGATTTTTTCGTGTTCGGCTTTCATCATAATCACACCACCGCGCGGTCCGCGCAGTGATTTGTGTGTCGTGGACGTAACGAAATCAGCATAGGGCGTAGGGTTAGGATACGCACCACCCGCTACCAAACCTGAATAGTGTGCGATGTCGACCATCAGCAATGCGCCGCTGTCTTTAGCGATCCGAGCCAGACGCTCAAAATCTATACGCAGCGAGTAGGCAGAGGCACCCGCCACGATAAGCTTTGGCTTTTGCGTTTTAGCGAGCTCTTCGACTTTGTTGTAGTCGAGAACTTCGTTTGCATCCAGACCATAATGATGGAAGTTATAGAGTTTGCCCGAAGCATTAACCGATGCACCATGGGTCAGGTGGCCGCCCTCAGCGAGGCTCATGCCGAGGACCGAATCACCGGGTTTGAGAACAGCGAGGTACACAGCCTGGTTAGCTTGCGAACCTGAGTTAGGCTGAACGTTTGCCGCCTCGGCCCCAAACAGCGCCTTGAGTCGATCGATCGCTAACTGTTCGACAATGTCCACATACTCACAACCACCGTAGTAACGCTTGCCAGGATAGCCTTCGGCGTATTTATTGGTCATTTGCGTACCCTGGGCCTGCATCACAGCAGGGCTCGCGTAATTTTCAGACGCGATCAGCTCAATATGCTGTTCCTGGCGCTTGTCTTCTTTCTGGATAGCAGCCCAGACTTCTGGGTCGACGCGGTCAAGGGTAAGGTTACGATCAAACATGATTTGTCCTGGCAAAAGAAATGCACAAATTTGAATCCGACATTGTACCGCCCCCGGCCACTGCCTGAGAATTACGAAATCGTGACGCGCACAAACTTACGCTTGCCAACCTGTAAGACGTAAGTACCTGCAGACAGCTGCAATGCTTTGTCTTCGATCTTGTCGCCGTCCACACGCACCCCACCTTGCTCGACGTTACGCTGTGCCTCAGCGCCGGAAGCAACCAAGCCAGTTTCGCGCAGCAGCTTAAGAATCCCAACGGGAGCACCTAACACACTGATTTCAGGGATATTTTCTGGAATTGCACCGTCTCTGAAGCGCGCTTCAAAGGCGGCCAGCGCTGCCTCAGCAGCCTGGCGCGAGTGAAAACGGGTGACGATTTCCTGGGCCAGCAGCACTTTTGCATCCCGAGGGTTACGACCCGACTCAGTTTCAGCGCGTAAGGCTGCAATCGCCTCTAGGCTCTGGAATGACAGCAATTCAAAATAGCGCCACATCAAGGTATCGGATACCGACATCAGCTTGCCAAACATCGAGTCTGGTGCCTCACCAATACCTATATAGTTATTTTTCGATTTGGACATCTTTTCGATGCCATCTGTACCCTCGAGCAATGGCATCGTCAGAATGCACTGTGGCTCCTGACCGTATTCTTTTTGTAACTCACGCCCTACTAGCAAATTAAATTTCTGATCGGTGCCACCTAACTCCAGGTCCGATTTCAAAGCGACCGAGTCATAGCCCTGCATCAGCGGATATAAAAATTCGTGCACAGAGATTGGAATCCCGCCTTTGAAACGCTTGGTGAAATCATCGCGTTCCATCATGCGCGCCACGGTATAACGGGACGCTAGCTGAATCATGCCACGCGCACCTAGCGGGTCACACCACTCTGAGTTGTAACGAATCTCTGTTCGGGCAGGATCCAGGACCATGCTGGCCTGCGCGTAATAGGTTTTAGCGTTTTCTTCGATTTGTTCGCGCGTCAACGGCGGACGGGTGTTGTTGCGGCCCGAGGGATCACCAATCATGGAGGTAAAGTCGCCGATCAAAAAAATCACCGTATGCCCAAGATCCTGGAGCTGGCGCATCTTATTGAGAACAACGGTATGCCCGAGGTGAATATCTGGCGCGGTAGGATCCAAGCCTAATTTCACACGCAAAGGCACACCCGTGGCATGGCTGCGTGCCAGTTTTTGTACAAACTCTGACTGCACGAGCAGCTCATCACAGCCGCGCATGGCAACCCGTAAGTTAGACTCAACTTCGGCGGTGATAGCGTATTTTGACGTAGACATAGTAGAAATAAGAATAAATTAGGGTCAGAAATTATATTTTTTTGTGCTCAAAGCGACCAAATCGGCTAATATGCCTTCTGGTTTACATCATACGCAAACTCAGCGATGCTCGCCACGATCCCAAGGTAGAGGGGACATGGGATCAAGCTGGTTTCACAGGATTTTATACATGCGCCAAGAGAATAATCTGGCCTCCAGCGAGGCTCAGCCCTCGCTTAGCCCGATGATTTCTGAGTCAGGCAACAATCGTCAGGGCATATTACGTGGAGTGTTAATCGCCTCGACACTTGCCCTGTGCGTAGGCGCTGCGGCGCTTGGCATGGTTCAGCCTACGACCGATTCCCTGATGCCTCCTGAGCAAAAACTTGTTCAGCAAATTGTCCCAATCCCGCTTAGTTCTGATTCTTTTTCTTCTGATACGTCGCAGCAGCAGGCCGAAACACCATTCGTGCATGAGACACGTGTGCGTGCTGGCGACAGTCTGGCAACGGTACTCAAACGCCTGGATATTGCAGACAGTGAATTGCTCAGTTTCATGTCTCGTGACCCGAATGCACGTGCGGTCTATAAGCTCTACCCCGGCCGCTCATTTCAGTCTGCCACCAACGAGCAGGGAAAGTTATTGTGGATAAGATACTTCCACTCCCCTAATGTTGAATCGAACGGCAAATCGATTGCCCGTCTGCTGCAAATTTCAACAACGGATGAAGGCTTTAAAGCCCAAGAAATTGAGCAACTGACTGAAATCCACACTGAAGTAGCCGTTGGTACGATCGAGCGCTCCTTATTCGCGACCACTGATGCAGCGGGGATACCTGATGGAATCACGTCGCAAATGGCCGAGGTACTGGGCAGCAAAGTTGACTTTCTCAGAGGCTTGAAACGCGGCGACCAATTTCGCGTTGTGTACGAAACCCGCACTAACGAAGGACGCAGTGTCGGCAATGGGCGCGTGCTCGCTCTTGAATTCGTTAATAACGGTCGGCCTTACAGCGCCATCTGGTATAGCCCAGACGGCAAATCAGGCAGCTACTACGATGCAAATGGCGATAGCCTGCAAGGTGCTTTTTTACGCAACGCAATTAAATTTTCACGTATCAGCTCAACTTTCGGCCTGCGAACCATGGCAGGACATCAAGCCTGGTCAGGTCACCATCCAGGCATTGATTATGCAGCCCCGACCGGAACGCCGATTCATGCCACAGCAGATGGTACGGTTGAGCACGTTGGCTGGAAAAATGGCTATGGAAATACTGTAATCATCAAGCATCACGGAAAAATATCTACACTGTACGCCCATCAAAGTCGTTTTGCTGAGGGGTTGGCTGTTGGTGCGAGAGTATCCCAAGGTCAGTTAATCGGTTATGTCGGCTCAACTGGCTGGTCAACGGGTGCTCACCTGCACTATGAATTCCGGGTCGCTGATAAACCAATTGATCCGCTGACGGCGGTGGCAATGCCACAATCCATGCCATTGAGCGCCGAGCAACGTGAAGAATTCGCTCAAGTCGTTGCACCCTATAAGCAACAACTACAAGTACTGGCAAAATTCCAGGAAGCCGTTCCTGAATCCAACAGCGTCGCCAGTCGTTAATCCAGGGGTCGCATGTCCGCACACTCCCTTTATATTGGCCTGATGTCCGGGACAAGTATGGATGGGGTGGATGCAGTGCTGGCCGCCTTTGACTCAACAGGTAAACCGCACGTCATCGATCGCAGCGACGCTGCGTTCTCAAATGCGTTGCGCGATGAGTTTCTCGCACTGAACCAGCCTGGATCCGACGAACTTGCCCGCAGTGCACTTGCAGCGAACGCACTGGCTGAGACGTATGCTCGCGCAGTCAAACAGCTATTACAACGTGCCAATGTTGACGCCTCAACAATCAAGGCGATTGGCGCTCACGGTCAAACGGTCAGACACCAGCCAGCGCTGGGCTACACCATCCAATTAAATGCTCCAGCCTATCTGGCCGAATTAACTGGCATCACCGTCATCGCTGACTTTCGCAGCCGCGACGTTGCGGCGGGCGGTCAAGGCGCGCCGCTTGTTCCCATGTTTCATACCGGGGTGTTTGCCTCAACCCAAACACGTGCGATTCTCAATCTTGGAGGCATCGCAAATGTAACGATTCTCCAGCCAGGTCAGGATCCGATCGGATTCGATACGGGCCCGGCCAACGTGTTGATGGACCTATGGTGTGAACTGCACACTGGTGAGCCCTACGACAAACAGGGCGCGTGGGGTGCTACGGGCAAAATCCACACGGAATTACTTGCGCACCTCATCCGCTCGGAACCTTGGTTCGCGCTAGCTGCGCCTAAATCAACAGGCCGTGATTTGTTTCATCTCGCGTGGCTTGAAAACAGAATCCATCACGTGCAAACTCTGCACCCTGAACAGCCTGCCATCACTCCCCAGGACATCCAGGCGACCCTTCGCGCGCTCACAGCACGATCAGCGGCTGACGCCATCACAAAATATGCAGCGGGTGCCTCAGAGGTGCTTGTCTGCGGCGGCGGGGCACGTAACGCAGCGTTGATGACTGAACTGCGACAATGTCTAAACTGCCCAGTCAATCCGACTGATATAGCAGGCATTGGCACGCAGGATGTCGAGGCGCTCGCCTTTGCCTGGCTTGCCTGGGCGCATCAACAGGGGATTGCGGTCGGCAACCCTAGCGTGACGGGTGCGCGCGGCGCACGCATCCTTGGTGCTACCTGGCCGGCCTAAATATTGATCAGCCCAGGCCTGGCCTGATCCCAGTTGATCCAGTCTTTGAGCGGTAAGAAGCTGCCATCGTCACGTCCTATTTCACGCGCGATCAAGGCATTGAGCTTGGCATTCATCCGCGCAATCAAATCCTTATTTTTATTGAAATCTGCAGCGAGATTATTCATCTCGTCAGGATCTTGTTGCAGGTCATAGAGTTCGATATCGTTTTTAGCGATCAGCTCATCGAGTGTCTGCGGCGTATTAAATCCTGTAAATGGAAAGTATCGGCTGAACTTGTAACGCTCGTCGGTCACGCTGCGAATACAAACACGAAGCGACCAATTCACAGGGAATGATTCGATTTTTTTATACTGCTCCAGTCGAGAGATCGTTTTATTCTGCACAACGGTATAGAGCTCTTTGGTGAATTTTGGATCATGCACCATCAACTGGCTGTAGCAAAACAAAACACCACCGCGCTTTTGGGTAAATTCTGGACTGACTGGTTTTTTAAGCAAAGGGGACAAATCCTGACCTTTCATCCTGGCCATCGTATCTGAGACTGGCGCGGTACTTTTTTTAGTTAAACCGACAATGGTTGGGACAATATCCAGATGTGAGGTCGTTTCCACGCACCGTTGACCACCCTTGATCTCAGGATGCACAATCAGCATCGGCACGTGATTTTGCTGCCGATAGGTAGTTGTTCCTTTTCCAGACAAGCCACCGTGACTGCCAAGCAGATCGCCATGATCACTTGTAAAAATCACGATTGTTTTTTCTGTCAGCCCTAGATGATCGAGCTGCTCCAACACTGCGTTGATCTGCTGATCAACATCCTGAATAGCATTGAAATAATAATTCTGACGCGCCCGCACTCGGGATTCTTCATTCGGAATCATGCCAGTGAGAATGGCATTCGCCTCATGATAAATACGATGGGCAGCCAGACGACCCGGCCCATCAAGCGGCTGCTGCCAGCTCGACTGAAGCGGCACCTCATCCCAGGTTTTCTTATACTGCGTATCGTCAGGAGGGAAGGCGATTTTTAACATCGCTTCTTTTGCTTGCTTAGCAGGTTCGCCCGGCTGATCGGTATTGACCCACATGACATCGTGCGGATTAACCAGATTGACCGCTAAATACCAGGGCTGTTTTTTTGCGGTCATGGGCTGACCTTTGGCTTTCAACCACTGCGCGGCCTGCGCAGCGGTGATGGCATCGTATTGATACCCACCCAACGCGCCCTCGATGAAATCACCCACCCCTGTGTAATCATAAAAGCCATAGTCCTTATCCATCATGGACTCAAACAAGGCATGTATATCACTTGAAGAATTCTCTGAAGCCATGGCGCCATTCAGATGCCATTTGCCTTTGTATGCCGTGTAATAACCCATCTTGCGCAGGATCTTGCCAATGGTCGGCAAACCAGGACTCAAACTCTTCATATAGGGCACACCGGCGTTATCAAACACTCCGTTGTGCGGCATGTGCAGACCGGTGTAGATGACTGCACGCGAAGCAGAACACATGTCAGCCGCGATGTGATGGTTGGCAAAATACGTGCCCGTGCGTTTAAGCCGTTCATGTCCTGGCAAGGGGATGGGCCAGCCCTCGCCCATATAGTGCTCCTGATCGGTCAGGATAAACAAAATGTTGTAGCCCCCTTCGTTTGATCCAGGGGCATCTTTTGAAGGGAAGGCGGACTGATTGCCTCCGGTAATCGACGGGGGCGTTTGAACAGCCTTGGGTGCGTCGTTTGTCGCAGCAGAAACCTCAGCTGTCAGTGCAGTGGCGCCCAGTGCGCCAGTGGCTTTGAGAAAGTCGCGACGCGAGCTCATGAGTTGACGACCTCTTTTCCAGTCCAGTTAATCCAGTTTGAAAATTTTAAAAACGAACCATCATCCACACCGATCTCTGTCTCAATCAAGGCATTCAGTTTTTGATTCATCGTCAGGATGAGTTCTTTGTTTTTAACGATATCCAGGGCAAGGTTATTGACCTCCTGTGGATCGTTTTGCAGATCGTACAGCTCGAGATCATTTTTCGCTGTTAACTCCTCGAGCGTTCTTGGCATGTTGAACTGTTTAAAAGAAAAATATCTGCTGAATTTATAACGCTCATCGCGGACACTGCGTATACCGATGCGCAAATTCCACTGCACAGGAAACTGCTCGATTGCTTTAAAGCGCTGATCGGTGGCAATCGATTTATTCATCAGCACATCGTAGAGTGCCGTAGTAAAGGCCGGGTCGTGCAGTTGCAGCAGGTTATAGCAATACAACGCGCCGTCGGGTCTAAACGCATCACCACGAACTGCAGCGGGCTGAGTCAGTGCCGCTGAGAAATCTTTACCTTTCAACGCAGACTTGTATTTTTTTGCAGGCGACGTGTCTCGTGTCGTGAGCCCCATGATGGTCGGCACCAGATCAAGATGAGAAGTCACCGCCTTGCAACGCACCCCGCCTTGAACCTTGGGATGCACAATCAATAACGGCACGTGATTCTGCTCCTCGTAGGCTGAGTCCCCCTTATTTGTCATACCGCCATGCGAGCCACCGAGCTCACCATGATCTGCGGTAAATATCACAATGGTGCTATCTGTCAGCCCCTGATCATCAAGCTCTTTAAGCAAGGTTTCAATCTCACCATCTGATTGCCGGATGCAATTGAAGTAGTAATCCTGATAAGTTTTCCAGCGTTCGACTTCATTTGGTATTTTGCCAACTACGACCTCATTACTCTGCTGAAAATAATTGTGTGCGGGTATCCGTCCTGGCGCAGTCAGTGACTGATTAAGGGTTAAGGGCAAAGGTACCCCCGGCCATTTGGACTGATACAGCTTATGGTCTGGCGCAGGTGCGATGGCCATCTTTGCCTGCTTGGACTGTACCGGATCACCTGGCTTATCTGTATTCATCCAGAACACATCATGGGGATTGACCAGATTCACGGCCATGAACCAGGGCTGGCCCTGGTGATTCAATTTATGAGCGGAAGTTCTCAACCACGTAATGGCTTTTGCCGTGACTGTCGCATCATATTGATATCCACCTCGACAGGCATCAATAAAGTCACCCATTCCATCGAAATCTGAAAAGCCGTACTGATCCATCAGCCCTTCAAACAACTGCGTGAAATGGTTCGGGCTATTGGCCATCGCCATATCATTGTTCAAATGGAATTTTCCTTTGTAGGTCGTGTAATAACCCATCGATCGCAAAATATGACCAATCGTTGGCGTACGAACAGGATCCATACTCGCCATATAGGGCATGCCGGCGTTATCAAACATCCCCGTCAAAGGCATGTGTTGCCCGGTATAGATGACCGAGCGGCTAGAGGTACACGCAGCAGAGGCAATATGGTGATTTTCGAAATACACGCCTGTTCGCTTCAGTCGCTCATGCGCAGGCAATGGAATCGGCCAGCCTGATCCCATGTAACGCTCCTGGTCCACCAAAACAAACAAAATGTTGTAGCCCTTTAGTGCAGCGGTTTTCGTGTCACTCCCCGAAACCTGAACGGCCGTGTCTGCTGAAGGACTATTCACCACGCCTCCAGGAACAGGTGTGCCAGAAGGCGCTGCGGAAACAGGCTGTGTTGAAAGGGAGGGGTTAGCAGTATGGCTCGCATCACTGGCGGCCAAGGCATCAGACTGATGATGCGCCAAACCGATAGCAGCTAGCGCAGCACTCTGCTTAAAAAATTTGCGTCGGGCACTATTTTTTTCCTCCCCAGTTTCTGGAGCAACAACAATATTTTTAGTTTTAGATTTACTCAACGCGAATCACCTCAAAAAAAAAGCCCATCCGAAGGATGAGCTTTCAATTTAAGTGACAACTACAACAGGGTCAACCCTGAATTTGTATTGACTCAGTGTTGTAGATAAAAACTTATACCGAGAATGAAGATCCACAGCCGCAGGTTGTGGTGGCATTGGGATTACGGATCACGAATTGTGAGCCTTCGATATCTTCTTTGTAATCGATCTCTGCGCCAACTAAGTACTGAAAGCTCATCGGATCAACCAGCAATGCCACGCCGTTTTTCTCGAGCGTGGTGTCGTCTTCGTTCACGTCTTCATCAAAGGTGAAACCATACTGAAAGCCCGAACAACCACCGCCTTGCACGAATACTCGCAATTTGAGATTGTTGTTACCTTCTTCGATCAGCAAGTCTTTAACTTTCGCTGCGGCTGAATCGGTAAAAATGATCGGCGTAGGGGGAGCCTGCAAATTAACTGTTTCGGTGACTGTATTCATGAGTTACTCCTGTTTCAGCGGCGTGCCCGGTTAATGCTCGGCAATCGGTATAAACATCAGGTGTTTAACGCGCCATACTTGACTACATTGCTCAAGTATATCGCAAACCTTAGCTTGATTTAAAGATCAACCCTTCTGGAGGCAAGGACAATATCGCCTTCAAGAACTCTGACGGTGACTGTTCGCGCCTCAAAACCTGCTGGCAAAGCCAGCATTCCCTGACTGCGCTGAAACTGCTCAAAATCCAGCTTTAACAAATCCGCAAACGCATCCTTGACTGCGCTGGGTGCTGGCTGAGCCTGTGCGCTGCCAGGATTGGGCACATTGGCGGGTGCGGCAGACTGCAAAGGACTCAGTACATAGGTCGCGTCCTTGTTATTTTCGCGTCCGCTCGCAATAAACTCCAGGCGGCCATTGAAGCGCTCACCTGGCTTGCCGCTTCGCATCAGCAACACCCGGTAAGACAGTGCATGGCCTTGCACCGCGATATCCACTGCACGTAAATCAATCGATCCCTGTGGTCCAGGCGGCAAAAGCTGCTCATAGAAGGCGAGCTGATCTTTTAATTTTCCCAGATCAGTTTGGCTGATAGACAAGTTTTTTTCGAGCTCAGCGCGTGCCGCACGCTCGATCAACACCTCGCCCTGCGCCTGTTCTATGCGGGACTGGGCTGCCTGCAGTTGCAGTTCAAACTCGCCACGCGCAACGGACTGCGCCATGCGGTCTGAGCGCAATTGCAGCGCCGCAGACTCTGCTCCGGGGCGTTGTGCAATGAACGCCCCCATTAACGCCCCAACGCCCACCAGCAGGAGCGCTGCAGCGAACCAGGCAATCAGCGTGGCGCGCAGCGACGCAGTCGCGGGAACTCGCACCTTAAGGCAGGATCGCGACTTGATTCAGACCCGTAGTCTCAGGCAAACCGAACATCAGATTCATATTTTGAATCGCCTGACCCGCAGCACCTTTGACCAGATTATCTTGAACCACCAGAATAATCAGTCGATCGCCATTACCTGGACGCTGTAATGCGATCCTCAAGGTATTGGAGGCTCTTACTGAACGCGTCTCTGGCAGACTGCCTGCAGGCATCACGTCCACAAAGGGCTCATTGGCATAACGCGCCTCAAAAAGAGCCTGAAAATCGATATCCCGTGCTTCAGGGAGGATCCGCGTGTAGAGGGTGCTAAACATGCCACGAATCATCGGTACCAAATGCGGTACAAAAGTCAGTCCCACGTCACTGCCGGCTAACAGATCGAGCTGGGCTTTAATCTCGGGGTGATGACGATGCCCAGCCACACCGTAGGCTTTGAAGTTATCACTAGCCTCAGAAAAAAGTGTCGAGACCTCCGCTTTACGTCCAGCACCGCTTACCCCTGATTTAGCGTCAGCAATAATGTCTGTCGTGTCGATCATTGGCACACCACCCAGCAAAGGAGCCAGGCCAAGCAGCACTGTCGTGGGATAGCAACCTGGATTACCCACGACTTGAGCCTTTGCAATAGCGGCCCGGTTCAGCTCAACCAAGCCATAGGCGGATTCAGCCAGCACCTCGGGGCAGGTATGAGGGATTTTGTACCACTGCTCAAAAACTTTAATGTCCTGGAGACGAAAATCTGCGGCCAGGTCAATTACGCGAACACCTGCCGCTAACAACTCTTGAGCCTGAGCCATCGCCACGCCATGCGGGGTTGCGAAAAACACGACATCGCAGTCTGTGAGCTTGGCTTTGTCAGGCGAAGAAAATGCCAGATCAATGTGACCACGCAAATTAGGAAACATCTCGGCAACTGGCATGCCATCCTCTTTACGCGACGTAATAGAGGTCAGCTGAGCATTGGGGTGCTGGGCCAGCATACGAAGCAACTCGACACCGGTATAGCCCGTGCCACCGACAATACCGACCTTAATACGTGTTGAAGATGCATTTGACATGGTTAAAGCCCTCAGTGCATTGCCCCGCTCGAGTCGGGTCTTAGTGAATGTGATATGGATGAATTATCCCACGACCCGATACTGCTGATCGGATCTTAGAGAGAAACTCATACAGAAACTTATACAGAAACGAAATGACAAAACAATAACAAAAAGGCCGCTTGCGCGGCCTTTTTGTGAGAGGCCCAAACTCCAGGCCCCTGTCGAAAAACAATTAACGCTTGCTGAACTGTTTCCGACGACGTGCCTTGTGGAAGCCGACTTTTTTACGTTCGACTTCACGGGCATCACGCGTAACCAAACCAGCTTTTGAAAGCGTTGGCTTGAGTGTTGCGTCATAGTCGATCAGTGCACGGGTAATACCGTGACGAACCGCACCAGCTTGACCGCTCTCGCCGCCACCGTGCACGTTGATATGAAAATCAAACGATACGAGGTGACCGGTGAGATCGAGCGGCTGACGCACGACCATACGACCTGTTTCGCGAGCAAAGTATTCGTCAACGGGCTTGCCATTGACAACAATCTTGCCTGCGCCTTTTTTCATGAAGACACGTGCCACCGAAGTCTTGCGGCGGCCGGTACCGTAATTCCAATTACCGATCATGGCGCCTATCCTTTGAGTTCGAGGGTCTGTGGCTGTTGAGCAGAATGAGGATGCTCAGCACCCGCATAGATCTTCAGCTTTTTAATCATTGCATAACCCAGGGGGCCTTTAGGCAACATGCCCTTGACGGCCTTCTGGAATGCACGACCCGGAAAACGCTCTTGCATCTTGGTGAAATTGGTTTCACGAATGCCGCCTGGATAGGTCGTGTGACGGAAATATTTTTTGTCTTGCGACTTGTTTCCGGTAACGATGATATCGGCTGCATTGATGATGACGATGTAATCGCCAGTATCAACGTGAGGCGTGAATTCTGGTTTGTGCTTACCGCGCAAACGGTGTGCGACTTCGCTGGCCACACGACCAAGGACTTTGCCCTTGACGTCAATCACGAACCAGTCACGTTGGACTTCATGCGGCTTGGCCACAAATGTCTTCATGATGGAATCCTAAATTTTACCCATCGGGACCATCCCGATAAGCCTCTGAATCACAGGGAACATCCCTGCGACGTATCCCCACAAAAATAATCAAACTACCCTCGCCAAAGCGTTATTAACCGCCCGTGCTTAGATGGTGCTCAAAACTAGTGCTTAGAAAATTTTTGCAGGAAAGCCCGACATTCTACAATAAAAAACGGATGCAAGCCAAATTGGCAGCATCCGCTGAACCCCAAACACCCCGTCCAGACTGGCCCGGGAGGTATTTTTGGTTTATTTCTGGCGTGAAAGCGCCGCGCCCAGATACTGGTCGTAGGCGGCTTCTGCAACACGGAACCATGGCACGAGCTGGTCGCGATAACCCATGTAATTGTCGTAAATGGCCTTGAAACGTGGGTTTTTAGCATTCACCTCAGCGTAAACCTTTTGCGAAGCCTCCCAGGAAGCATCCATGACCGCACGTGGAAATGCGCGTAACTGGGTACCCTGACCGATCAAACGACGCAGGGCGATCGAATTCAGGTTGTCATAACGCGCCGTCATGGAAATCGTGCAAGCACGGGTGGCAGCATCAATGATGACTTGATAGGCTTTTGGCAGTTTTTCGTATTCGCCCTGATTAACGTACAGGGAGGTCTGCGCACCACCCTCCCACCAGCCGGGGTAGTAGTAGTACTTAGCGACTTTGGCGAAACCGAGTTTTTCATCGTCATAGGGACCGACAAACTCCACCGCATCTAGTGTGCCTTTCTCGAGCGCAGGGTAAATGTCGCCGCCCGCGAGCTGCTGGGGCACTACGCCCATACGTGAAAGAACTTCACCAGCAAAACCAGCCGTACGCATTTTCAGACCCTTGAGGTCTTCTGGCGTCTTGATTTCCTTACGATACCAGCCACCCATCTGGGTGCCGGTGTTACCCAAAGGAAAGTTCACAATGCTGAAATCCTTGTACAGATCACGCATCAATTTCATGCCGTCGCCTTCCCACATCCAGGCGTTCATCTGGCGGGCATTCAGGCCAAACGGTACGGCCGTATCAAAAATGAGTGCAGGATCTTTGCCGTAATAATAGTAGCCACTCGAGTGACCCATTTCGACGGTGTTTTTCTGCACAGCATCCAGCACCTGCAGAGGAGGCACAATCTCGCCAGCAGGAAATATGCGTACATTGAACTTGCCGTTTGTGGATTCGTTAACGTATTTTGCGAATTGCTCGCTACCACCGAACAGCGTATCAAGACTGCGGGGAAAGCTTGAGGCCAGACGCCAGTTGAGGGTCGGTGCGTCTTGCGCAAATACTGGGGCTGCAACAGCAGCGGTGCCTGCAACGGCACCAACACTGGCTTTTTTGAGGAATGAACGACGTTGCATTCGGAGTCTCCAGACAAAATGATGCGGGCATCTGAGGCCCGTTGGAGTGGATATTACACCCCTCAATACCTTAAGGGAGAGGTTTCGCGCAGAATGGGATTCATGGTTTTCACCTAGTCGGCCCCATTCTGCGTGCCAATAGCGATTTCAAATTAACGTCGATCAAGTTCCTGCGATGGACATTTGCTCAATCAAGATCGAACCGGTGGTTTTGCTGCCACGATTGATCGTATCTGCCCCGATCGCAACTATCTGACGGAACATGTCCTTGAG
>CANCRX010000028.1 GCA_947380655.1 Alcaligenaceae bacterium
ATGGCCTACCCCATCATCCCGGGCATTTGTTTCACCTACGGCGGGATCAAGATCAATTCAAATAGCCAGGTTGTCGACCAGGATGGTCGGGCGATCCCAGGACTCTATGCGGCGGGCGAGGCCACGGGGCTCTATCATCAAGTCTATACTGGGGCGACCTCTGTCATGCGCGGCGCAGTTTTTGGGAAAATCGCCGGCGAACATGCGGTGCGAGGAAAATAAAAAATTGCATGACTTGTCGGCACGCCTCAAAAACGTGCCAAATCAGCCTCAAAAGAAGTGCACCCGTTGCACGGACGCAAGATTCACGCACCGCCACAGTTACTTATGATTTCAACCATAGGGAATTCCCTGTTTTATGGGTTAATTGGCGTATCTGCTACCTATAAAGCGGTAAGATCTTAACTGCGATATCCGCAATCTGATTCCGACGGAGTTCAACCATGCAAAACAAAATGTTCAAAGTCCTGCCTTTTGCCGCAGCACTGGCTATCCTCGCTGCGGGCAACACTGCCAGCGCCCAAGAAGTTGTCGTCAAAATTGGACACGTTGGTCCACTGACTGGCGCGATTGCCCACCTAGGTAAAGACAACGAAAACGGCGCACGTCTGGCTGTTGAAGAAATCAATAAGGCTGGCTTGACCATTGATGGTAAAAAAGTCAAGCTTGAGCTGGTCGCTGAAGACGACGCTGGTGATCCAAAGACAGGTACAGCGGTTGCCCAGAAACTGGTTGACGCTAAAGTCGCAGCCGTTGTTGGCCACCTCAACTCAGGTGTCTCGATTCCTGCAGCAAAAATCTACAGCGATGCAGGCATTACCCAGATTTCACCTTCGTCAACCAACCCTGACTACACCAAGCAAGGTTTCAAAACGACTTACCGTGTGGTCGCAACGGACGCACAGCAGGGCCCAGCACTGGCTAACTATGCTTCAAAAGGTCTGAAAGCCAAAAAAGTTGCCATCATTGATGACGCAACCGCTTACGGTAAAGGTCTGGCTGATGAGTTTGAAAAAACTGCTAAGGCTAATGGCATGACCGTTGTTGCACGCGAGGCCACCAACGACAAAGCAACAGATTTCAAAGCTATTCTGACCAAGGTCAAAGGCACACAACCTGAAGTCATCATGTACGGTGGTATGGACGCAACCGGCGGCCCACTGGCTAAACAAGCACGCGAACTCGGCATCAAAGCCAAGATCGTTGGCGGTGACGGGATGTGTACCGATAAAGTCGCTGAACTCGCTGGTGTGGCAGTCGAAAACATCATCTGCTCAGAAGCCGGCATGGCCTTGTCCAAGATGGCTAAAGGCGCTGACTTTGAAAAAGCTTACAAAGCCCGCTTCAACACTGGTGTTCAAATCTACGCACCATTCACCTATGACGCAGTCTATGTGATTGCTGACGCGATGAAACGTGCTAATTCGACCACACCTGCTGCGATTCTGGCGCAGATGCCTACGACCAACTACAACGGTCTGATCGGTAATGTTGCATTTGATGCAAAAGGCGACATGAAAGAAGGCATCATCACTCTGTACGAATTCAAAGACAAAAAGAAAGCTGTTCTTGATATCGTCAAAATGTAATTCAGCTTTTTTCAGCTGACCACACGGCACCGCAGAATCTTTGCGGTGCCGTGTTTTTTAGAGAGTATTCATGGATATTTTCATCCAGCAAGTCATGAATGGATTAGTGCTAGGAAGTATCTACGCACTGATTGCCCTGGGTTACACCATGGTGTACGGGATTTTAGGCATCATCAACTTCGCGCATGGCGAGGTGTTGATGGTTGGAGCCCTTACGGCACTGTCCACGATCGCAGGCCTGAAAATGGTTGCTCCCGGACTGCCTGACTGGCTGACTCTGGTCATCGCCACACTGATTGCCATGAGCGTCTGCGGGCTGCTGTCTTACACCATTGAGCGTGTTGCCTATCGACCGCTACGCAATGCCCCACGTCTTGCCCCTCTGATTACTGCGATTGGCGTATCAATCATTCTGCAGACACTTGCCATGATCATCTGGTCGCGCAATCCGCTGATATTCCCTGAATTGTTGCCCTCCGACCCGATCGATATCTTTACGACGGGCGCGACCATCACCGGCAAGGAAATCGTCATCATCGTGATGGCCTTAGTCGTGATGTCAGGTCTGTTAATCCTGGTCAACAAAACAAAACTCGGCCGTGCGATGCGTGCAACGGCTGAAAACCCGAAGGTCGCAGGCCTGATGGGTGTGAATCCGAATTTTGTGATCTCCGCGACCTTTGTGATCGGTGGCGCGCTCGCAGCGGTTGCAGGCGTCATGATGGCAACCAATTACGGTAATGCGCACTTTTACATGGGATTTATCCCTGGGCTGAAAGCTTTTACCGCAGCCGTACTCGGTGGTATCGGCAACCTCCAGGGCGCCATGGTTGGTGGGCTCCTGCTCGGGCTGATTGAGGCATTGGGTGCGGGCTATATCGGCGATCTGACCGGCGGAATCTTTGGCTCCAACTATCAGGACGTGTTTGCTTTCATCGTACTCATCACCGTTCTGGTGTTCCGTCCGTCCGGCATTATGGGCGAACGTGTTGCCGACCGCGCTTAACGGAGACGCCTGATGACTATCCGCACACAAAAAACACTCTGGTCGGTTGCCGCCTTTGTTGCAATCGCTCTGGTTGCGCCCTTCCTTGCACAAGCACTCGGTGGCAACTACTGGGTCCGCGTGCTTGATTTTGCCCTGCTCTACATCATGCTGGCGCTGGGCCTGAATATCGTAGTGGGCTTTGCCGGTCTGCTCGATCTGGGCTACATCGCGTTTTATGCGGTCGGTGCCTATCTGATGGCGCTTTTGAGTTCGCCGCACCTCACTACACAATTTGCGGCACTGGCCCACTTGTTTCCTGACGGTATTCATCTCGGATTCTGGTGGATCGTTTTGCTCGCCGCACCTGTGGCGGCCTTGTTTGGTGCAGTCCTCGGCGCCCCCACCCTCAAACTGCGCGGTGACTATCTGGCGATTGTGACGCTAGGCTTCGGCGAGATTATTCGTATTTTTATGAATAACCTGGACCGCCCGGTCAATATCACCAACGGTCCAAAAGGGATTACGGCTGTGGACTCGGTGAGTTTATTTGGATTGAATTTTTCCAAATCACATGAGCTGTTTGGTTTTACCTTCACGCCAGTAGTGCTGTACTACTACCTGCTGATTGCCATGGTTGTGATAGTTGTCTTTGTCAGTCTGAGACTGCAGCACTCACGCATTGGTCGCGCCTGGGTTGCCATTCGCGAGGACGAAATCGCAGCCAAGGCGATGGGGATCAATACCCGTAACGTCAAACTCCTGGCCTTTGCCATGGGCGCGGCCTTTGGCGGTGTCTCGGGTGCGGTATTCGGCGCGTTTCAAGGCTTCGTCTCGCCCGAGTCCTTCGTGCTGTGGGAATCCATTTACGTGCTGGCGATCGTTGTGCTGGGTGGCATGGGGCATATCCCTGGCGTCATTCTCGGCGGTATTTTGCTGGTGGGTTTCCAGGAACTCCTGCGCGCAGGTGCTGTGCCGGTTCAGACGATGTTATTTGGTAAAGTCCTGATCGATGCAGAGGTATTACGCTCCCTGCTGTTTGGCTTAGCACTGGTGGTGGTGATGCTCTACAGACCCTCGGGCCTGTGGCCTGCCCCAAAACGTGAAGACCGCCCCGTCACCCGCCGCGCTGCTGGCGTGGACGCCTAAAGGAGACCAGCATGAGTGAACCAAAAATCCTGCTGTCCGTACAAGGCGTCAACAAACGCTTCGGTGGACTGCAAGCTTTATCCGATGTCGGCCTGCACATTAATACCGGTGAAATCTATGGACTGATTGGCCCGAACGGCGCCGGCAAAACGACTTTTTTTAATGTGATTACAGGTCTTTACACCCCGGATTCCGGAAAATTCGTACTCGGTGGCCGCGCCTATCAACCGACCGCCGTGCACGAGGTTGCGAAAGCCGGTATTGCACGGACCTTTCAAAATATTCGTTTGTTTGGCGATATGACCGCGCTCGAAAACGTGATGGTCGGGCGGCACGTGCGCACGCATGCAGGCGTATTTGGTGCGATTTTCAGGCCTCCTGGCGTCGTTCGCGAAGAAGCTGAAGTTCAGGAAATCGCACACGAGCTACTCGAATACGTCGGTATCGGACATTACGCGCACTACACCGCACGCAACCTGTCCTATGGACACCAGCGCCGCCTTGAAATCGCGCGCGCACTAGCGACAGAGCCACAGTTATTAGCGCTGGACGAACCCGCTGCGGGGATGAACGCGACCGAAAAAGTCGAGCTGCGTGCGCTGCTAGACAAAATACGTAGTGATGGCCGCACTATCTTGCTGATCGAGCATGACGTCAAACTCGTGATGGGTCTATGCAACCGACTCACCGTGCTTGACTACGGCAAGGTCATCGCACAAGGCGTGCCGCATGACGTACAAAACAATCCCGCTGTGATCGAAGCCTATCTGGGCACTCCTGCACATTGAGCACCTCCATGACGAAAGACACCATCCTGAAGATTTCCGACCTGAAAGTCGCCTATGGGGGCATTCATGCGGTAAAAGGTATCGATCTCGAAATCCGAGAAGGCGAACTCATCACACTTATCGGTGCCAACGGCGCGGGTAAGACCACCACCATGAAAGCCATTACAGGCCTGCAAGGCTGGATTGGCGGTGAAGTGCAATACCTCGGCAAGTCGATCAAAGGCGTGCCAAGCCATGTCTTGCTCAAACAGGGACTTGCGATGGTTCCCGAAGGGCGTGGTGTGTTTTCACGTATGACCATTACCGAAAACCTGCAAATGGGTGCTTACACGCGCAACGATACGGCTGGCATTGCCGACGATATCGAGCGTATGTTCGGAATTTTTCCTCGACTCAAAGAACGTGCGATGCAGCTCGCGGGAACCATGTCAGGCGGTGAGCAGCAAATGCTGGCAATGGCGCGCGCACTGATGAGTCAGCCACGTTTGCTTTTACTGGATGAACCATCCATGGGGCTGTCTCCCATCATGGTCGCCAAGATTTTTGAGGTCGTGCGCGACATTTCCGCCCAAGGCGTGACGGTATTGCTGGTTGAGCAAAATGCCCGACTCGCTTTGCAGGCTGCCGATCGTGCTTATGTGATGGACTCTGGTCTGATTACGATGTCAGGTGAGGCCAGGCAGATGCTCGATGATCCAAAGGTCAGAGAGGCCTATTTGGGGGAATGATTTCTCCCCCAGGTCTTGGGTGTATCCGCTATAGCTTTTCGTCTTTAAGCCTGCGCAGCCTCATGCGCCTGTTGATCGGCGTGATAAGACGAGCGCACCATTGCACCCACCGCAGCATGCTTGAATCCCATCTCGTAGGCTTTTTCTTCGAACATCTTGAACACATCAGGATGCACGTAGCGCAGCACAGGCAGGTGGTGCTCTGAGGGCTGCAGATACTGACCGATCGTCAACATATCGACATCATGCGCACGCATGTCGCGCATCACCTCCAGGATCTCTTCGTCGGTCTCACCGAGGCCCAGCATCAGACCTGATTTAGTGGGTGTCTGAGGGTGGAGCTTTTTAAATTCTTGCAGCAATTTAAGCGAGTGATGATAGTCTGAACCAGGACGTGCCTGCTTGTAGAGACGAGGTACGGTTTCCAGATTGTGATTCATCACATCAGGTGGTCCACCATTGAGTATTTCGAGCGCCCGATCCAGGCGACCACGGAAGTCTGGCACAAGGACTTCGATTTGAGTGATGGGAGAAAGCTCACGCACTTTCTGGATACACTCGACGAAATGCCCTGCGCCGCCATCACGCAAATCATCGCGATCCACCGAGGTGATCACCACGTAATTCAATTTCAGTGCTGCAATAGTTTTGGCCAGATTGACTGGCTCGTCCACATCGAGCGGATCGGGACGACCATGACCAACATCGCAAAACGGACAGCGACGCGTGCATTTATCACCCATGATCATAAAAGTCGCGGTGCCCTTGCCGAAACACTCACCGATGTTCGGGCAAGAGGCTTCTTCGCAGACAGTATGCAAATTATGTTCGCGCAAAATCTTTTTGATGTCGTAAAAACGTGAGCCGGCGGGCGCGGCTTTGACACGAATCCACTCAGGCTTTTTCAGTCTCTCTGCAGCGACCACTTTGATGGGGATGCGCGAGGTCTTCGCCTGCGACTTTTGCTTTTGGGTCGCATCGTAAGGAGCTGGACTTGCGGATTCGGTAGGTATGGTCGACATGATTTCTCTGGGCGGATACGGCAGAATCATATTTTACCCTCAGGTCGGGTTATTACCTGCTTGACCGGAGCCCTCGCAAGGTCAATCCCTGATCTACGTCAAGGATGATGCTTACTCAGGCAAAGCTCAGAGCGTGAGGGCGCAACGCATGGCGATCTGCTCAGCCAAAATGTGACCGACCTCCTGCAGACTCGCCTGCACGCCATAATCCGCCATACAGACTGTTTGTAACCCTTCGTAACCACAGGGATTAATCCCGTCAAAAGGCGTCAGGTCCATATCCACATTCAATGACAGGCCGTGATAGGTGCAACCATTGCGCACCTTGATACCAAGTGCCGCGATTTTGGCCAGATCAGCCCTGCCGGGCACATAGACCCCTGGTGCACCGGGTTTACGACAGGCATTCTCGATTCCAAACTCTGTAAGCGTTGCAATGGTCGACTCTTCGAGTTGATTGACCATTTCTTTTATAAAAATCCCGGAGCGCTTGAGATCCATCAAGACATAGGCCATCACTTGCCCAGGGCCATGATAAGTAATCTGTCCACCACGATCAGTTTTCACCACAGGGATATTGCCCGCGTAAAGCAGGTGCTCAGGCTTACCTGCCTGACCTTGGGTGTAAACAGGATGATGTTCAACCAGCCAAATTTCGTCGGCGGTATCGCTCGTGCGATCAGAAGTGAATTGCTGCATCGCCTGCCAGACAGTCTGATAGTCCGAGAGGCCTGGCCAGAGGCGGATCATCGATTCGCTACCGATGCGTCACAAAACGCTTTGAACGAAACACTACAGGACAATTTTCACCATGTGGTGAGCATGCAAGGCTTTATACAGATCATCGAGCTGCTTGCGTGAGGTGGCATGGACCGTGAAGGTCAGCCCCATGTAATTGCCGCCTTTGCTTGGGCGCATCTCGACTGTCGCAGGATCAAACTGTGGATCAAACTCCCGCACCAGATCAGAAAGTACCTGCGCCAAGTCAGGGGCCTGTTTGCCCATGACCTTGATCGGGAATTCGCAAGGATATTTGATCAGCGATTCTGATTCGGGAATATCTTTCATGCCAACGCCGCAATGCGCGCGTCATAGGCCGCGCTCAATCGTTTATAAATATCACCAGGGCGACCATTTGCAACGGGCTTGCCATCAAGTTCTACGATCGGCAGGATTTCTTTCGTGGCCGAGGACAACATCAGTTCATCGGCCGACTCGACTTCTGCGCGGTTAACGATACGTAATTCAAAAGCAATGCCGACTTCTTTGCAGAGCTCCTCGAGAAGTCCGTAGCGGATCCCTTCGAGCACCAGGTTATTTTTCAAAGGCGCGATCAGCTTGCCATCTTTGACCACCCAGATATTGCAAGAGGAGGCCTCTGTGAGGTTGCCATCGCGAAACTGAATCACTTCGTCTACGCCAGCATCAACTGCAGCCTGCTTGGCCAGCACGTTACCCAGCAAGGAAACCGATTTGATATCGCAATGCAGCCAGCGCTCATCCGCGATACTGATGACGCGTACGCCCTGTTCACGCATGGCAGCCGATGGGCGCGCCAGTGGTGCCACCATCCCAAATACCGTGGGTGTCACAGCGGGCACTGGATAGGCATGATCACGCTTAGCGACACCACGCGAGATCTGTAGATACACCATGGAGGTCGTCTCGGACGATCGCTCAATCAGATCATGAACCAGCTTTTCCCATTGCGCAAGGCTGTAAGGATTCTGGATTTTAATTTTGGCCAGACTACGCTCCAGACGTGCCAGATGCTGGGCCATACGAAAGGGTTTGCGATAATAGACCGGCACAACTTCGTAAATGCCGTCACCAAAAATAAAACCTCGATCCAGCACAGAGATTTTCGCCTCGGATAATGGACCGAACGCTCCGTTAAGGTAAACAATCGGATCGCCCGACACGCCTTGAATCAACATATTCTGAACCATTCTATTTCGAGATCCTATTAGCTATTGTTTATTTCAGTATTTAACGGAACCAGAGCTTGACTGTATCGATCGTGCGACCAAAAAATCCTGCGCGCTCGATGGCGTCGAGTACTTCGAGTGGTTCGGTACGCAGCAGCTTGTCATCCAGCATCAGGGACAGCGTACCGACTTTCTGGCCCTGCGCCAACGGTGCGAGCAGTGGGTCGGGTCGCTTGGCGATCGGTTTCACATCACCTGCTTTGCCGCGCGGCACGGTTAACCAGAGCGGCTCCGTCACCCCCAGTTTGGCTAGCTCGGTTGTACCCTGCCAGACTTTAGCTTCTACAGCGGGATGACTCTTATCGAACAATTTAATCGTTTCAAAATTCTGGAAGGTCCAATTCAACAGCTTCAGGCTTTCTTCTGCGCGGGTGGCCGAACTATCAGAGCCCACAAGAATTGTGATGACACGACGATCACCACGTTTTGCTGTGGCGACCAGGCAATAGCCCGCTGCATCGGTATGCCCAGTTTTCATGCCATCAACCGAAGGGTCTGCCCATAACAGACGGTTACGGTTGGTCTGCTTAATCTTGTTGTAGGTGAATTCTTTGGTGGAGTAGTAATAAAAATAATCCGGGTGATCGACAATCATGCGTCGCGCCATGGTCGCCAGATCTCTGACGGTCGTGACGTGCTGTGGATCAGGCAGGCCTGTCGCATTCATGAAATTGGTATTGTTCATGCCCATGCGCTTGGCTTCTTCGTTCATGAGCGTAGCAAAGGAGGCTTCGTTACCCGATACGGCTTCGGCGAGTGCAACCGAGGCATCGTTACCAGACTGAATAATCACGCCTTTCAACAACTCATCAACATTAACCGGCTTGCGCGGTTCGATGAACATGCGCGAACCTTTTGTTTTCCATGCAGCTTGAGAAACATTGACCTGCTGATCCATTGTCAGGCGCTTCTCATTGATCGCATTAAATGCAACGTAAGCCGTCATGATCTTGGTCAGCGATGCGGGCTCGATTTTCATATCAGCGTTGGAGGAGGCAACGATCTGACCGCTCGTCACATCCATTGTCATCCAGGCACGCGCAGCGATCGCAGGCGCGGGGATCGAGCTAAGCAGGCCAACTTGGACTGGCTCATTTGAGGGTGGCGTCGTCGCAGCCACTGCAGCGGCCGAGGGTTCTGCTACAGGCGGCTGAGTCTTAGGATCTTCCTTTTTAGCTGCGTCTTTCTTCGCTGTGTCTTTTTTGGAACTTGATGATTGGGCATGCGCAGACTCAATCGATACGAGTTGTGCCGCGCCTAGCGCGCACGCCAGGACAATAGCCGCCCCCATTGAGCACAGCGACGCCTGTGAGGTCGTGCGTGCAATCGATTTAAAGCAATTCATCATGGGGAATATCCGAGTCAAGCCAATCAAGATTCAATTATAGGTAAAACAGCGCTTTCAAACGTGTTTGCACCAGTTGCCGCAGAACAAGTAATTTTCCATGAAAAAAGTGACCGGCCTCAGGTACCACAACAACAGGCATACCAATCGGGCGCGCCCAGTCCATGACTTCCGAAAGAGGCACAACCTCATCGTTTTCACCGTGGATCACTAGCGCGTCTTCAGGTGCTTGTGAGTCGCCATGGCGAAAGCGCATCGCCGCCGAACCCGCCAGAATCACAATATCAGGCAGACGTTTAGCTTGTCCCTTCCATTGTGCATAGAGCTGCACACCAATCGAGGTACCAAACGAAAAGCCCCCCATTACCCAAGGCTTGGCTGCTACCTCAGGATAACGCGCGCGAAACTGCTCGACCAGTGCCGCCATATCCAGCAACTCACCTTTGCCATGATCAAACGTTCCTGCCGAGGTGCCGATTCCACGAAAATTCGGACGCACGGCCAATAGCCCGTGCTGAACACAGGCACGCGAAATTGTCGTGACAACTTTATTGTCACGCGTGCCACCCTGAGCGGGATTTGGATGCAAGATCAAGGCCCACCCAGTCGGCGCATTTTCTGGCCAATCCAAGGCGACGTCGATCACGCCCGCTAAACCGTCAAACGTCGTTACTTCAGTATGTGCAGCCATGAATGATTTCTGAATTCAAAATTAATTACGAATTTGTTTAAACAAAACATTGAAAAACTATTTGCGCTTGAGCGCGACCGTCAGCCATTGTGCCATTTGTTCGACAGCCTGATCGGTCGCCTGACGCAGGGCATCGGCCCCGCCTGGCGCATCTTGCGTGACAGCGGGGATGGAGAGGTCAATCAACAATTGATCCATCACTTTCGTGCCGCGGATCAACACCACCTGCAAGGTCAGATTACCTTTACTGGTTGCGCCATCTGGCGAAAAAGTTTGCTCAAAACGCTGGACATTGAGTCGAACCTGCGGAAAATCAGCTCCTACACTTTGCTGGAGAACAGCGCCCTGCAAGGACAAACGATCAACCACTCGTTGCGTAATCAGTCGCGCAGGGGGTGCGACCCATTGATAGGTGGTGTAGGCCTGAGGTTGGCCCGCATCACCGACTCGCCAGACCACCATGGTTTCATTCAACAGCACAGCAGACGCCGCAGCGGGGACCGCTATCGCTGGGTTAGGTGGCAAAGCGGTTTTGGGCGCTACGGTAACCGAGCCCAAGTCCAGTTGCTTGGGCGCACGCGCGCCCGCCCCGCCTGAGCAGCCAGCCAGCGTTGCACTTGCAGCGACAACCATCGCTGCAGCCATTAAACGTTTAGCTAATGGTTGAGCCGCTATTTTCCATAACGATGGGATAGGTATATTTTTCATAGTGGTCTCCATTAACGGGCCGGCGTACTAAAACCAGCAAAACCCGATTCTCCAGGGCCTGCGGCGGCGCGTGGCAAGCCAAAAATCAAGGACTGCGGAGACTGGCCGAGCTGTCGGCTGGTCAAGGTAAAGGCTCGTGCAGCATCGGTCACACTGACTGATAACGCGGTCAAATCAGGCAAAGTCGACACGCGCAGTTGCGCAACCATATCCTGAATGCTTTGCAAACTCAGCGTAGCCTGATTCATCGGACCATTTGGAGCATTTAACTTCGTGATGGAATCAGATAAGCCATCCATCAGTTTCGGGAATTTTTTCAGACCTGGCTCAATCATTTCAACTGAACGCGCCAGGCGATCCGTCAGCAACGCTGTGTTTTTCAATGACGCGGAAATCGAAGCAATATTTTCATCGGTGGTGAATTTTTCTACTTGCGTCAGGACTCGCTCCACCGTGGCCAGCATGCCGCCGCCCTGGGATTGAAGCCTTTCCAGAAAGCTTGGCTTAATCGGTATTTCAGCCAGATGCTGTGCCGAAGAGTCCAACCTGACCTTTGAGGAACCATTGTCGCGTAGCTCCACATTAGAAATGCCTGTCACGCCTGCCGTGACGATTTCTGCCCAGGTTGCTTCGGTAACAGGGGCTTTGGGGTCGACGCCGATCAAGATACGCACCTGACCCGGCTTGTCCTCAATAAAACGCAAGGATTCCACTTTGCCAACCGGCACCCCTTGATAGCGCACCTGTGACTGAACCGACAAGCCCGTGACAGGAGAGCTTGCAACCAGTTCATAGGGTTTGAGTGGCACATTCTTTTTACTGATCCAGATCGCAGCAACAGCTGCCGCGATCAAAAATACCAGCGTAAAAAGACCTGCCAGCATGGCATGGCTACGATTTTCCATGGGTCACATCCTTGACATCAAACTGACCGAGCGCACGTTCGCCACGCTCGCCGTGAAAAAAAGCTTCGATAAATGGGTGTTTGGTTTGCATGACTTGTTCGATGGTTCCTTCTACCAGTACTTTCTTTTCCGCGAGAACCGCAACACGTGAAGCCAATGCACCAATCGTGTCGAGATCATGCGTGACCATCACTACCGTAAATCCGAGCTCAGCATGCAAGGTTTTAATTAATTCACAAAACTCGTCCGAACGCTGCGGATCGAGTCCTGCGGTAGGCTCGTCAAGAAACAATAACTCAGGATCAAGCGCCAAGGCACGTGCAAGTGCGACGCGCTTGATCATCCCTCCGGACAAATCAGAGGGCATGAGTGCCGCGTCGCGTGGGGTCAACCCCATCCAGCTCAGACGCATCAACACCACCTCGCGGATCAGATCTTCTGGCAAGTGATGGATCTCGCGCAAAGGCAGTGCGACATTGTCAAACACAGGAAGTGCCGAAAATAAAGCACCTGCCTGAAACAACATCCCCCAGCGATGGGTTAAAGCGACCCGCTGAGCCCCGACGTAGTCATGCACAGGTCGACCAAACACCTTTACCTCGCCAGATTTGGGTGAGTCCAGCCCTAATATCTGTCTGAGTAGCGTCGTTTTACCCGAGCCTGACCCGCCCACCAACGCCAGGATTTCTTTTGGGAACACTTTCAAATTCAAATGTTCATGGACGACATGCGTGCCAAAGGCAGTCGTGAGATCTTCCACATCAATGATCGGCGCATCAACCATCAGATATTCATCTCATTGAAAATAATCGCATAGATCGCATCAATCAGAATCACACCCGTAATGGCCGTTACAACCGAAGCAGTGGTGCCTTTGCCAAGACTTTCAGTATTAGGTTCAATGCGCAGACCAAAATGGCAGGCGACCAGAGCAATCCAGACGCCAAAGGTCACACCTTTAATCATGCCAATCCAGTAATTTTTGATCCCGATCGCATCTGGCAAGCGCTCAGCAAACCAGACCACGGAAAGCCCCAGCTGAAATTTTGCTGCCAGCATGCCACCGATCAAGGCCATCGCATCAGTCCAGATCACCAGCAAGGGCATCGTCAGTGCGAGCGCGAGCACTCGCGGCAAAATCAGCCGCTGCCCCTCGGAGATCCCCATCACGGCCATGGCGTCGAGTTCCTGGGTGACGCGCATCACACCGATTTGTGCGGTAATGGAAGAACCGGAACGCCCCGCAACGAGAATCGCAGCCAATACCGGACCGAGCTCCCGCACAATCGCCACCCCGAGCAGCTTGACGATGAACTGCCCGGCACCGAACACCGCCAACTGCTGGGCAGATAAATAGGATAAGACGATACCGATCAAAAAACCAACCAGTGCAGTAATACCAAGCGCCTGCGCACCCGTGCGGAAGATTTGTGCGGATATTTCACGCCAGGGACCGCGTAACGGACGGGCCACAAACGAAACAAAGTTAAAAAGCAGACTGCCAAGCAACACCAGTAGCATTCGGCCGTGGTCAAAGGTCGTTAACAACCCCTGACCAAGCGTCCCTATCCAACCAAACCATTGCGTCGCATTGGGTGCAGGCGCCGCGGCAACAGGGTGTTCGGCCAGTATTTTGAACAAAGCCTGTTGCCCCGCAGAAAGCTCCGTTCCTGTGGGGATGACCTGCCCCCAATACTGCCACAGCACTTGTGCGCCGACGGCATCAAGACGATTAATGCAAGACAAATCCCATTTGACCGCTGTCCCAACCGCTTGCAAGGCCACGCGACGACGGGCAACCTCACCACGCAGCGATAAAGCCTGCACGTTCCAGTCACCAGACAGACGACAAAGACCCGCCGATTGAGATACCGGCAAAGCCGATTCATCCGACTTTAAGGACTTCACCATATAGGATTAACTTTCACTAAAAAATCTCTTAATAACCATACTTAACATCATAAAGCAGACAAGGGTCGTAAAATAGTTATTTGAGGTCTTGAAAAACTTAAATTTGAAGTCCGAAACAATGATTGATGCGCTGACTCCTTTACTCCCCGGATTTACAAACGTACAGTGGCTTGCAAGCACCGGTTCGAGCAACGCCGATCTTATGTTGCGGGCGCGTCAGCCTGCACACCCTCCTCTTCCCTGGCTACTCGGTGCGGATCACCAATCCGCTGCGCGAGGCAGAGCTGGTCGCGTCTGGCAAAACACTTCGGGCGCCACGCTCATGTTTTCGTGTGCCTTTGCGGTGGATTTGCCGGTTTCCGAACTACCTGGACTGTCACCCGTTATGGGTATTGCAGCCTGTGAGGCGTTGCGCGCGCTCATCACTGAGCACGAGGGCGCTGAGACTCCCTCGCGCTCAGCTAGCCTGCTCAAGTTGAAATGGCCGAATGATCTCTTATGGGGTCAAGCGAAACTCGCTGGCATTCTGGTTGAAGCAACAAGTATTCCTGGCTCAAGCATCCCTATCATTGTGGTGGGCATTGGGCTCAACCTTAAAGATGCCGAAGCACGCAGCATCGCGCTCAACCGCCCGATTGCTGACTGGTCACAGATTGCTGATATCAGCTCCGTTCAAATCGTAGCGCGTATCGCCCAGGCATGGTCAGAGGCGATCAAAATCTATGCGACCGAGCGCTACGCTGCTTTTACCAAGCGCTTTGATCGTGTCGATGCACTGGCTGGTCAGCAGATCGATGTAAAAGACCATGAAACCATCTTACAAACAGGGATCGCTATTGGCACTGATTCCATTGGCCGGCTATTACTACAAACCGAACAAGGCGTCTCAGCCGTGATGGTTGGCGATGTCTCCATACATAGCGCTGCCTCAGCCGCTGCGAATTAATGTATCCGTCATGATTGTTCTTCTGGACGTTGGCAACAGTCGCATCAAACTCGGTTGGCAACATCCGTCAATGGGTCGTGAGCCGGCCGTTCATGCAATAGCACTTCGACCACTGGAGGCGCTGCCTGACTTACTACGCAAATGGTTAAACGCGTTACCCATGCCTGCAACGGGTGCCTGGGGCGTCAATGTTGCAGGTAGCGTAGTCGGTCAGCGTGTCGAACAAGTTTTGCTGGAGTCAGGTGCTCCTGTCCAGTGGCTGCTTGCCTCGACGCAACAATTTGAAGTGCGTAACGCCTATGAAAATCCCGGGCAACTCGGTGCAGACCGCTGGTCTGCCCTACTCGGTCTGGCCGAACACTTAGCGGATCCGACAGGAACCGCCACGGATAAACGGCTTGCACCCTCGGTCCTTGCAACGTTCGGCACTGCGACCACGATTGACACCTTGAGCCCTGCGAGCGTATTTGAAGGTGGACTGATATTGCCCGGTCCCGCTCTCATGCGCCAATCTCTTGCGCAAGGCACCGCCAATTTGCCCCTCGCAAATGGGGCGGGTAACAGCTTCCCTAAAAACACGCTTCAAGCCATCTCTACCGGTGTCGTTGCCGCTCAGGCTGGTGCAGTATGGCGACAGTGTCAAGTTGCCGAGCAGCTATATAACGCCCCGCCCAAGCTCTATGTCAGCGGCGGCGGATGGCCCGAGGTCGAAACTGAAATCAGAACCAGGCTCTCACACTTGGATATTCGCTTTATCGCAAATCCTGTACTGGACGGACTCGCACGGATGACTAAAAGCTGATTAAAAATTAAAGACCAAACCTGCTTGAATCGTATTGCTTTGCATACCAGAACCAAACTGACCACCATAGCTCAGATTGACAGTCGTACTCTGAGCAACCTGCGCGCTGACAGCCAACTCCATAACCAGTGCATTGCGCGCGATCGGCGCGCCAGAGATAGTAAAAGGGTTCGCCACATCCAGTTGCATCGTTGTATTCGGTGCGACCGCACCTGAAGCATTTCGCCATCCCACCATGCCGTTGACACGCAATTGACTCGCGGCTGTTTCAAACACACGGTCGGCCCGTAATCCCAAGGTGGCAAAGGTCACATTGTTTTGCGAGGAGTTTGCAGAGAGCCGGATGAAATTCGTTTCGGTTTCAGAAAAGGCATTGGCACGCATCCAGAGCTGCGTGACCCCAACAAAAGGTCTCAGGTTCGTATTGCCTACCTGGTAGGTCACATCTGTTTCCAAGAACAGTTGTGTTGAGTTCGCGTTTGTATAACCTGTTAGCCCACCATAATCGTAGGATAGTGTTCGATTAGCGGCGATTGAATACCAGGACTGCCCCAATCCTCCCCGCAAGCCAAACAACTCTCCTTGCATCCCACCATAAGCCAGCAAGTGGTAACCCATCGTATTGGAAGCGCCGTCGGCATTACTCACGCGTGTCGACGTTGCACCCGCCGAAACTCCAACACGAGTATGGGGTGTCAGCGCAACGTCAGAGCCGACCAGTAAACCGCCCATGCTGCTATTGACACCTTGCGCAACACCCGCAGCGGGCAACTTGCCCCAACCGCCGAGCGCTTGCCCCCACACAGCCTTATCAGGTCCATCCTCCCGAACAGTTTGTGCGCCATTGGGCAGTGCTTGTGGATTCAGCGCGCTTTGTAAGCGACCCGTCACAGGCTGGAGCAGCAAGGTACTCTGATTCATTAACGCAGACAGCGTACTGGAGTAGATCTCACCACTCAAGCCATTAAGCGTTGCAGGAAGCGATGAAGCATCGGTCGTCAGCATCAGCTGGTTAAAAAGCAAATGACCAGATTGCAAACTATCCATCGCATTGGCAACACTTCTTTGGTTGGTGGTTTCTCCAAAAAAAGCGATAGGTGTGTTGTTACGTGTCAGGGTGTATTGCAAAGTCGAAGCAGCGCTAGGCGCTGAGATCGAATAATTCTGATTCATCAACAGATAGGCAGGTGTCACATAATTATCTTTACCGACAATGCCACCTGTTGCGGTGATCAGTGAGTAACCAGTATTTAATCGCAAGCGCAGCGGATTCATCATCAGCAATACCGCACCAGGTTCAATCGTGGCGACACCCTGGACATTGAGCAAGTCGGTTTTTCCCTGTGCGTCAATCTCGTATTGATAGATCCCACCTGCTTGCTGCAAGTAGTTTCCGGCAATAGTCAAGGTACCGGGAGAGTTTCCGGGCGCGATAATTCCTGAAACGATGGTCGGACCAACAACTCCTGTGCCGGTCAATAGGCCTTCGCGATACACCGTCACGGTAGAAGGCGCGATCGACCCTGTCACTTGAAGCGTACCGCCATACACCCCCGTATCACCGGTGTAAGTGTTTGTGCCACGCATAATCAGCGTACCTGCACCACGCTTGTCCAGACCCGCAATGCCAGAAATATTATTGCTAAATGCCGAGCGGTACCCTGCAGTCACGTTGGCATCAAAAGTCTCTTCAAAAATGCCTGGTCCTTGAATCGCACGGCCAATATCCAGCAGTCCACGCCCCCAGACTTCACTTGGCGTTTCAGCGCTTGTACCCGTCGTTAAAATTGTCGTCGCAAGGTTTTTATTGGTCATCCAGGGGAATACTTCGGCGACCAGGGCTACCGCTCCCGCGACAATTGGCGCGGCATAGGAGGTGCCATTACCAAAGTCATAGCCATTGGTGGTCGGCGCCTTGGCACCCATCATTCCCCGATCCCTGATTGTGACCTCATCAGATACGCCGTTCAACCCCCCTGGCGCACTAATGCAGTAAAGTTTTGCTGCGCCACAGTAGTTCGTGTAGTAATCATTTTCATCGGCCGGAGCGCTTAAATTCTGACGCGTCTGCGCCATTTCAATTGTGTTTGTATCGGGATTAACCCCCCGGTTAGTCGTGGCGGCGACAACAATCCAACCTCCTTTATTGCGAATACTTGCATCGACACTCGGCAGCGTCGCAGGTGGGCCTGGCCAGCCAATGCTTTCATTTCCCGCCGCCACGACAATGACCGCACCCTTATCCAACGCATATTTGAATGCTTCAGTCACCAAGGGTGCTTCTTTACGGAAAGCCTCTGCAGAGTCTGTCATTGAGAGTGCCCAACTAGGCGCACTCCCCCAGCTGTTATTGATCACCCGAGCGCCTTGATCTGCGACATATCTAATTGTTTTTGCAAATTGCTCGTCTGATAAACCTTGTTGCGTGATGACTTTATTTTCTTCTTTGTTGAAATAAATGGTTCCAACTGTAATGTTGGAGTTGAAGGCCACACCCAACATGCTGGCCGATCGATTAGACATATCCGTGCGACCTGCAGCAAGGCTGGAGACAAATGTTCCATGTCCTCCAGTCGTTCCATCGGTATTGAGATCGGTTAACAAATTCAGGTTATTTGCCGACTTTGAGACGAAATAAGGTACCCAGTTATCAGCATTCAGCTCGCTATCCGTTCTGCGCCAACCGATTCCTGACACGATCGCACCATTGAAGGCAACATGATTGGGTGTAATACCCGTATCAATCACGCCGATCAATACACCTGCACCAGTTATTCCTTGCTGATAGGCAGGCAGCGCATTAACCGTGGCAAGCCCAGGCTGATTGAAATACTCAGGACCCGGCGTGAACTGTGCGCGTGACTCGGATAACAGTGCGCTAACCAGAACCGAACCGAGCAAAGCACAAAACACAACCTTACGCAAAAAAAGACGCAGCTTCACCTCATGCTCGTGTCTACATACAGGACCGGGCGCGTTGATCTCTTTGCTCATCTCTATTCTCTGTGGCGCGAGGGCTTACTTCCTCTACGCCCTCATTATTGAGCATTGCAATACTGAGTGAGCGAAGATTTACTTCTCTTTTTGACATACATCAAACGTTTTCATTTGAGACGAACACTTGACTATGAGACGCAGCACTTATTACATTGAGCGTATGCGCACACTATTTATTATTCTCATTATCGCTAACGCTGCTTTCTTTGCTTTTGGGCAAGGCTGGTTTGGCACTGCACGCAGCCAGCTCGGCCGCACCGCTGAGTCAAAAATCCCGGTTCAACTCAACCCCGAGGCAGTCAAGCTTGGGCCCGGGCAATTTCAAACTCGCTGATTTCATTAAGAGTGCGAGTGGTCGCGCCGGTATGCTGAGACACCCAATGCTGAGCCTGCCTTGAACGCTTGAGTAATGCCTGCTCGTTCCCCAACCATTCGCGGGCACAAGTCAATGCTCGCAGTGCTGGATCACTCGACTCGGCTTCAGAAATCTGCATCGCCACACCAGCCTCTACCGCAGCCAGCACTGCATCGGCAAAATTGCGTGTATGCGGGCCAACAATGACAGGGGTGCCAACGGCACAGGCCTCAATCAGATTTTGTCCGCCTAGCGGTGCAAAACTACCGGCTACGATCGCAACGTCACTTGCCGCATAAAAGAAAGGCATTTCGCCCAGCGTATCGCACAACACGACCTGCGCCTGCAGCACTTGCGCATCGGCATGAGCATCGTGACGAATCGTCGACCAACGGATAAAACGCAGACCCGCCTGCTCAAGCAGCGCAGCCGCCTCGTCAAAGCGCTGAGGATGACGAGGGATTAATAAGTAAAGTGGATCCGGCTTACCTTGCTGAACATCCCATCCTGACTGGTTCGCCGCAGATAAATCCTTGATTGCGGACACGAACATCGTATCCTCGCCCTCTCGGGTGCTGGCAATTGCCACGACGGGTCGTTTTATCCGTGCACGCCAAGCACGTCCCGCATCAACCGCGACAACCGGTAGCAGCACATCAAATTTAAGATTACCTGCGACCACTAAATGGCTCGCGCCTGCCAAATATAGTCTGGTTGCATCATCCTGCGTTTGTGCGAGTATCAAACTGAGTTGAGCATACGCTTCATGCATCAAGCCAGGGAAAAGCCGATCAATCTTTCTAACATGGCCGAGTGCTTGCTCGGAGAAACGTGCACTCGCCAAAATCATTGGTACACCTTGCGAGCGGGCCTGCGCCATCAGATTCGGCCAGATCTCGCGCTCGATCAACATACCCAAGCGCGGACGATAGTGCTGGAAAAATTTGCGCGTCGCTCCCGGAAAATCATAGGGTAGCCACTGCTGTTGCAGGCGACCTGCAGCGATTTCAGAGGCAAATAATCTCGCGCCCTCTGCACGGCCTGTAGCCGTTGTGTGGGTCAGCAGCACGCGATCTCCGCGTGCCAACAGACCCACAACGAGGGCGTGCGCCGCGCGTGTTTCACCCAGGCTGACCGCATGCACCCAGACCGGACTCTCACCATCCCACGGTTGCGGATATGCGCCAAAGCGTTCTGCACCAAAAATCTGCCAAACACCCCCAGCACGACGCGCACGATGGATCATCCACGCCCAAATCAGCGGAGACAATAAGCGTAAAAAGAAAGTATAAAAATGTCGCGACATGTACAGATACTAGCCCAGAGCCTGTTCAATCGCACTCAAAACCGATTCACGCGGGGGAGACTGTCCCCTGTCGCCCAGGCTAGCAGTAAAGGCATCACCCACCAGTGGAGTGCGCACCGGTGTCGAGGCTTTATAAATCCCAATAGTCGGGCGCCCGAGTGCAGCGGATAAATGCGTCAAGCCACTGTCGAGTCCAACCATGAGTTGCGCTGCGGCCAGACACCTGGCTGCTTCCGTTAAATCCATTCTGGGCAATACCATAGCGCCTGAGTGCTGGGCGATCAAAGCCTCGGCACGCTTAGCCTCATTTGCATTGCCAGCCAGCAATTTAAGTTGCAAGCCTTTTGCCGTAAGGTGATTGAACACCGCATGCCAGTCCTGTTCAGGCCAAAGCTTATCATCACGACTCGCCGAGGGCATGATCACCGCATAAGGCGTTTCATGCGTGCGCAGTACATGTGCTTCCTGCTCAAAGGCCTGTAAACCGAAATCCGGTTTATCTGAAAAAACATAGCCAAACGTTGCTGCAGCCAGCTTTCGCTGACGTGTGACTGCAGGCTGCCAGAACTCGACTCGGTGCCGGACATCATAGAAAAGCGTTGCCAGAGGCTCACGTGCCGAACGCCAGTCAAGTCCATGCTTGATGCCTGTCGCCATGCGTGTAAACCAAACCGTTTTCAGTAAAGCCTGCATATCGAGCACGATATCGTATTGACGATTTCGTAAGTTTTGCTCAAGCGCCTGACGTTCTTGCCGCACGTCTGCAGACCACCAACTACGTCTCCAGCGTCGGTGCGCCACAGGGATGACCTCATTAACCGCCGGATGCCAGGCTGCGATCTGCACAAAGGCATCTTCAACCAGCCAGTCAATCTGTGCATCGGGCACGTGTCGGGCGATATCAGAAATAGCTGGCAACATATGCACCAGATCACCCAGCGATGACGTGCGAACAATGAGGATTTTTGTCTTCATGGTCGCAGCTCTGATGAGGGCTTATTCGGGAATTTTTCCAAAGACAACGCTGCCAGCACCTCATCGACACCCTCTGTCCAGTCAGGTAACTCCACACCAAAAGTCTGGCGGATCTTGCTGGTATCTAACTTTGAATTCTGTGGCCTTTTCGCGGCGACGGGATAATCAGACGTTGCAATCGCTTCGATCGCCTCCGGCGTGACCTTTATCGGCCAGCCTAGTTCGCGCGCCTGACTCAAGATGTATTGAGCGTAATAAAACCAACTGGTCTGCCCGCTCGCGGCCAGATGGTAAGTCCCCCAGCGTGGATCCGTTGCGGGTTGGCGCAGCATCGTCTCGAGCATTACCTGAGTCGTCTGCGCAATCAGTTTTGCAGAAGTCGGCGCACCGATCTGATCGGCGACCACGCGAAGACTATCGCGCTCCTGACCCACTCTGAGCATGGTCTTTAAAAAATTACCGCCGTGTGCGCCCACGACCCAGCAGGTGCGCACAATCAAATGGCGCGCGCAAGCCTTCGCGACAGCTTGCTCACCCTGCAACTTTGTCTCACCATAGACAGAGACCGGATTGGTTTGGTCTTGCTCCCGATAGCCACCTTTTTTAGTGCCATCAAAGACATAATCTGTCGAGTAATGCACAATGCAGGCACCCACGTCATTGGCTGCTTGGGCAAGCAAACCTGGCACGATGGCATTCAGCGTACGAGCAAGTTCAGGCTCTGATTCAGCTCGATCAACAGCCGTGTAGGCCGTGGCATTGACAATCACTGCAGGTCTGATTTTTTGTACAAGCTGGGAAACCAACTCTGGCTGCAGAGCGAGGTCACTGAGGTCCAGGTCAGCACGGGTGGATGCAATCACATCGCCCAGCGGAGCAAGTGCGCGCTGCAACACGTGGCCAACTTGTCCGTTGGCGCCCAGGAGCAAAATGGTAGGTTTAGGCATACCTCTGATTGTAGGCGGATATTTTAAAACGCCAGCGTGGCCAGACCGACTATCAGCAGGAACCAAAGCGTAAACCGCTTGATCAGATCGACACTGCCTCTCACTGCCTTTTTGAACAGATACGTTCCCAGCACGGTAGAAACCAAGTAAACCGGCGCGAAGGTCAGCGAATAGATTAATTGCGCCTTATTAATCAGCCCTTGATAGAGGAAAAAGGCCATCGTCGAGAGCTGGGCAAAACAAAAAAACATCATGAAAAATGAGCGCAGGGCAACCGGAGAAATATCTTTTGCCGAAAGCAGGTACAACACCAGTGGTGGCCCGCCCACTCCAGCGATCGCCGTGAGCGCACCGCTTGTCACACCCACTACACAATCCTGTGCCCGACCCCGTCGACCACTATATTTCCAGCCAATCAGCATCAGACATGCAAGCCCGGCCACGATCACACCGATCAGTCGGCGGATCAAATTAGGGTCGAGCCACTCAATCAGCCACACCCCCAACGGTACGCCGAACAGCGCCGGGATCGACAAAGAAATAACCATGCGCCAGTCAGTCGTTTTCCAGGTGCTGGGTAACGACTGAACCGAGGTCAGGAAATTTAAGAGCAAGACCACGACAACCATATCTGATGGCGTCATAAATACGCTCAACAGCGGTGCCAGCACTAAGCCGCCCCCAAAACCCGTAAAGGAGCGGATGGTACCGGCGATCAACACACCGATACATAACAAACACAGCATCCAAACAGAAGGAAATAGCTGGTGCCAGAGATCAGCGCTCCAGAAACTTAAAGACACCAGGCGAACTCCTGTTTAATTACTTACCGCGGAATACCGGAGCACGTTTCTCAGCAAAGGCTTTTTTACCTTCCTGATAGTCCTCACTTGCGAAACAACCCAACACCAGTTTAGTGATGCCATCGGTATCGATATGCGGTGCAACGCGCTGGAATTCACGAATCGCTTTCTTACCCGCCTGCAGCGTCAGTGGCGCATTGCCAGCGATCTTGCTCAAATACGCATCCAGCGTGGTATCCAGATCCGCAACGGGCACGACATACTGTACGAGGCCTTTTGTCAGAGCTTCTTGTGCATTGAATCGTGCAGCGGAAATGATGATATCCAACGCCTGAGGTGCGCCCACGGTCATGACCAGATTACGAATCGCTGTCAGTCGGTAACCCAGGCCAAGCTTGCCGGCTGGAATAGCAAACGTACTCACATCACTGGCGATACGGATATCGCAGCAAAGTGAAATATTCAGTCCGCCACCGATGCAATAGCCGTTGACGCGCGCGATCACAGGCTTGAGAAAGTTATAAATCGCATTTTGTGCGTTTTCAGCGACGCGCTCATACTCAGCGACCGCATCTTCAGTCGTACGCAGCTTTTCAAACTGGGAGATATTTGCACCACTGACAAAGGCCTTGTCGCCTGCGCCGGTCAAGACTACCGCGCGAATCGTATCGTCTTTTTCAAACAAGTCCAGCGCCATCGGCACACCGACCCACATGTCATAGGACATCGCATTGTGACGACCTGGATCATTAAAGGTGATCCAGCCTACAGCGCCTTTTTTTTCAACGATCAGGCTATCGGTAATCTCGCCCTGCAACAGTCTAGTAGTAGTCATTATCAAAAGTCTCCAAGTAATTTGCGATAACGTGCCATGGCATTGTCCAGATGGGTGCGCATGGCAAGGCGCGCTGCAGCTGAGTCTTGCCGGGCAATCGCGTCGACAATATTCAGATGCTCGTCACCAATTTCATCAATCCGGGGGGTGCCGGTGATTCTAAAACGGAAAGTGCGCACAGCGTTGTGGATCACATGACTCAAGTGGCCCATGATCCGGACAAAATAAGGATTGTTTGCTGCCTGCGCAACCGCCAGATGAAAGTCTACCGCGGAATGCGCAGCCGCTTGCCAGTCACCCGAATCCTGATCGACACGCTTGAGTGCTTGTTGCAACAATTCGAGCTGCTGTTTAGTCCGATGGGTGGCAGCCAGTGCCGCAGCACCTGATTCGATTTCTACACGCAGCTGATGCACCTGAATCAATTGCGAAAGCTCGAGCAGATCGTCGTGTGACACTTCAAAAGGACGCATCGCAATATCTGAGCAGACAAAAGTACCTACGCCGTGACGTGTCTCGACCAACCCAGTCAACTTGAGTCGTGCGATCGCCTCACGCACAACATTTCGGCTCACGGCGAACTGCGCTCCGAGCTCTTGTTCAGTTGGCAGGCGCTGGCCGGGTGCCAAACTCTCATTCAGAATCCGCGCACGCAGTTGCTGCGCTATTTCATCAGGCAGGTTTTCAGGGCGACCCAAACTATCAAAGGCAGTTTTAACCTTTCCAGAGTCCATCAACACAGATGTTTTGTTTGCAGACCCTCGGCTGGCCAGAGGCTGCCTGCGGGCGGTGTAGACCGTTGCGGTGACCATGGGCTTGTTCATTCAGATTGCTCCTTCCTGACGCAATGTCGCAAGTCGCTCTGGCGTCACACCAAACTCTGTATACACCTCATCATTATGCTCGCCGCGATCAGGCGCCGCAGTAAATACATCGCGCTTAGAACGACTCAAGATGACCGCCTGCCCCACCACACTGATTTCACCCAGCTTGGGATGCTGCAAAGTCTTGGCCATCCCCAGATGCTGGACCTGAGGGTCTTCCATGGTTTCTTGTACGTTCTTGATCGAACCGCAAGGCACGCCTTCTTTATTGAGCAAATCAATCCAGAATTTAGTGGTGTTCTGCGTCGTGACCGCTGCAATATCCGCATTGAGTTGCGGACGGTTTTTCGCACGCAGCTGCAGTGTCTGATAACGTGGGTCTGTCGCCATTTCAGGTACGCCCAACACGGTCACCAGGCGCACATACATTTCTGTACCCATGGCAGCAATATTGATATAACCATCCGAGGTTTTAAATACACCAGTCGGAGAGCTTGTGGGATGATCATTACCGCTTTGGCCAGGGATTTCTTTATTCATCAACCAGCGCATAATCTGAAAATCCATCATCCATACTTGCGCCTGCAAGAGCGAGGTCTGCACCCACTGACCCTGACCCGAGACTTCACGCTCAAGCAATGCGACCATGGTGCCGATGGCACAAAACAGACCCGAGGTCAGATCAGCAATCGGTATGCCTGCACGCATCGGACCGCGACCAGGCTCACCCGTCACAGACATCACACCACCCAAGCCTTGGGCGATCTGATCCAGACCTGGACGATCTTTGTAGGGACCATCCTGACCAAAGCCCGAGACGCTCGACAAGATGATGCGCGGATTTACTTTTTTCAGTGATTCGTAATCGATGCCAAGCTTGAATTTAACGTTGGGGCGATAGTTCTCCACCACCACGTCGGCCTGCTTCACCATTTCTAGAAACAGTTCACGTCCTTTGGGATTTTTCAGATTCAGCGTGACGCTACGCTTATTGCGATGTGTATTCTGATAGTCCGCAAACTGTGCCGAGCCACCTGGTTTGTCATCAGGCATATCGCCGGGCTCTTCGATCTTAATGACATTTGCACCCCAATCAGCAAACTGCCTGACTGCGGCGGGACCGGACCTTACGCGGGTCAGATCCAAAATCGTGAAACGGCTTAATGGCAAGGGCTGCATGCAAGTCTCCGACACAAAAATGTAATCAAATTCTGGGTATTATTGTTTTCCAGAATATGAGAATTAAATTTCGATGTCGGACATCTTACAAGAAAATGACAGTTTTGTTTTTGGCAATAATTTTTTAGTAAGCTCCTGAGGGATCACCCGCTGCAGCCTTGTCCCTGCTTATTCTGGCTTGGCGCCTGAATCCTGAATCACTTTTTTCCATTTGGCTTGCTCTACCCTCACCTCTTTTGCCATTTCCTCTGGCGTGCTGGATTTGGGCACCATTCCCATTGCGATCATGCGCTCCTGCAGAGCCGGGTCTGCCAAAACCGTCACCACCGCTTTATTGAGTCGATCAATCACCGCTTTGGGTGTACCAGCCGGTACGGTCAGATAATTCACTGCGGTCGCATCAAACCCCTTTAACTCATCATCAATCGCAGGCACTTGCGGCAAGATGGGCGAGCGCTGCGGCATAGCAATTCCTAGTGCCCGCACACTCCCCGCCTTGATGCTGGGCAGATAGACAGACAGTGAGTCAATACTCATCTGCACATTCCCGCCAATCAAATCCTGCAACACCTGCCCCGAACCCTTATAAGGCACATGCGCAATATCGATATTAGCCATTGTTTTAAACAGCTCTCCTGCCAAATGACTACTGGCACCAATCCCGGCGCTTCCGAAATTAACTTTGCCAGGATTTTTACGTGCATAAGCAATCAGCTCCGATACGCTTTTTACAGGTAAGCCAGGCGTGACGACTAAAACGTTTGGAAACCAGGACACCCTGGAAACAGGGATCAAATCTTTATTCGGATCGTAGGGCAGCTTGGCCATCAGATAAGGATTGGTAATCTGCGGGCCAGGCGTGGTGTACAAAATCGTATAGCCATCCGCAGCGGCATTGGCTACATATGACGCACCAATCGTCGCCCCTCCACCAGGCTTATTCTCCACAATGACGGTCTGACCAAGTTGTCGCGAGAGAGGCTCACTCATCATGCGTGCGGTCGTATCCGCTGCACCGCCCGGTGCAAAGGGTACGACAATCTTGATGGGCTTAGTCGGATAGTCTTGCGCGATTGATACGTGGGTAAAGCTGGCGCAGGCTACTGCCGCGATGAGTGCAATTTTTTTCATCTCAATCCACCTTGATATTTTGTGCTTTGATTACCGCACCCCAGCGTTTTGTTTCTGCATCCAGAAATTTCTGATACGCAACAGGATCCAGTGCGATAGGGATCAGGCCAAAAGATTTCAGCTTTTCCTGTGTTTCTTTTTCGTTCGCGACTTTGAGCAAGGCGTCAGCAATCTGTTTGCGTCGCGCCTCAGGCACGGCAGTCTGGATGAAGTAGCCAAACCAACTACTGGAAATCACACCGGACGCCACACCCGATTCCTCTATGGTCGGAAGCTCAGACGCGTCAGCCAAACGCTTTTCAGTCGTCACGCCCAACGCACGAATCTTGCCCTCTTGCACATAGCGCATTGATTGCATGGTGTCGAAAAATATATTGACCTGCCCACCGAGAAAGTCCGCTAGCGCAGCACTGGTACCTTTATAGGGAATATGTAATAACTGAACTCCAGCGCTGGAGGCAAACAGCTCACCCGCCAGATGCGGACTCGAACCAAACCCTGTCGAGGCGAACGTCACCTTGCCAGGATTCTTTTTGGCATACTCCACTAACTCTTTGACTGTCTTGACCGGTAATGAGTTATTCACATACAACACGTTAGGAGCCAGTCCCACGAGCGCCAGTGGCGTGAGGTCAGAAGCTTTGTAGGGCAGTTCCTTGAACATCAGCGGATTAGTCGCCATACCTACGCTGCCAACCATCATGGTGTAGCCATCAGGGGTCGCGCGAGCAACGATTGAAGCACCCAGGGTCGCACTCGCTCCAGGCTTGTTCTCCACCACAACTGGCTGATTCCAGATATCTTTGAGCTTTGCAGCAAAGTAGCGCGCAATATTATCGGTCAGTCCCGCAGGGGGGTAAGGCACGACGACTTGCACCGCATGGTCTGGAAAAACTTGCGCACTGGCGGCGGCACTAGTTTGTGCGTTAGTTTGGGAGGCTGTTTGCGCAAAGCTCGACGCCGATATCAGTCCCGCCAAGCTGAGCACTGTTGCACCTGCAGCAACTAAAACGGTGCGCAATATAAATGCTGGCTGATAAGCCATGATGTTGTCCCCTCGCTTTTCAACCTCATCCCACAGTGCGTGCAGGCTTTCGCTCACAGGCAGAAATCGGACGGGTTAGTAATTAGTTTAATTTTTCTATATTCTATATGCGAAACCAGAACAATAAATCTCACTCCACAAGCAATACTCACAACATACAAACAACATCAGGGGAAAAATCACTATGCAGGGCCTTACTCAACCTCAATACGAACAACTTAGATACGAACTCATCGGACACGTCGCGGTACTGACGATGAATAACGCGCCCGTCAACGCACTCTCGCGCACACTCGGCGATGAGTTGACTGCAGCGCTGGATTACGTTTCCGAAATCGAGGCGGTGCGCGCAGTGGTGTTAACCGGCGAGGGCAAAATATTTTGTGCCGGCGCAGATCTAAAAGGTCGCGCCTCTGTCATCAAAGGTCCAGGGGATCTACCCGCTCACTCACGGCGCACACGTGAATGCTTTCATGCCATTCGCGAATGCACCAAACCCGTCATCATCGCGATCAACGGCCCTGCACTCGGCGCAGGCCTGGCGATCGCCGCATCGGGCGACATCATCATTACTTCTGAAAAAGGTAGTCTGGGGCTGCCTGAAATCGACGTAGGTCTTCTGGGTGGCGGCAGTCATGCTGCGCGTCTATTCCCACATTCGACACTGCGCCAGATGATGTTCACGGGCTATCGTGTTCCTGCGGCCGAGCTCTACCGGCTGGGCGTCGCAATCAGCGTCACAACGCCTGAAGACCTCATAACCGAGGCCGTTGCACTAGCCACTACGATTGCGAGCAAGAGCCCGCAATCGATTCGTCTGGCAAAACAAACCCTCAATGCCATCGAGGATATGAGTTTGCGTGATGGCTATCGTTATGAGCAAGACATGACTGCTGCAATTGCAAAAACAGACGATGCAAAAGAAGCCCAACGCGCATTTTTAGAAAAGCGCCCGGCAGTTTTTACCGGCAAATAAAATCATCATGCTGCAGGCTCTGTCAATCTAATTTGATATTGCCCTCAGCGATCACTTTTTGCCAACGGCTCAGCTCTTCTTTGATAAAAGCACCAAACTGTGCAGGCGTATCACCGACCGGGTCAACGCCCAAGCCCTGCAAGGTTGTCAACACATCAGGCTGCTTGAGCGCATCCACTACGCTCTTTTGGATACGTACGATACGCTCAGCCGGTGTGCCTGCTGGTACAGCCATGCCGAACCAGTTGGTGAGATTAAAGCCCGGGATCGTTTCAGCGACTGTCGGTACATCTGGAAAGACTGCCAAACGCTGTGAGCCCATCGTCGCGAGCGCGCGTAGTCGTCCACTTTTGACGTGTGGCAAACCAACCGCTACCGCCTCAAAGGTCAATTGCACCTGACCGGCTACCACATCGTTCACACTGGGCGAACTTCCTTTGTAGGGAACATGCGTCATTTTTATACCCGCTGCTGAGGCAAACATTTCACCCGCCATGTGTGGCAGACCAGCGTTACCGCTTGAGGAGAAATTCAATTTGCCTGGATTGGCTTTGGCATAAGCAATTAATTCTGGCACCGTTTTAATCGGCAGTTGAGAATTGACATAGATCACAAAGCCTGAGGATGCGACTTGAGTGACCGGTGCAAAATCTTTTTGCACGTTGTAGGGCAACTCTTTCATGATCGCAGGCGTGATACTGAAGTTACCCATGGTACCCATAAAAATCGTGTAACCATCAGGCTCAGAACGAGCTGCAGCCTGCATACCAATTACGCCGCCAGCACCAGGCTTGTTCTCCACCACCACTGACTGGCCGAGATCTGCCGCCATCTTTGGAGCGAGCACGCGCGCAATCGTATCGATCGCTCCACCAGGTGGAAAACCGATGATGATATGGATCGCACGAGTGGGAAAAGTCTGCGCGAACGCGGCAGGTATGGCACCCCAATTAACCAGTACCGTCAACACGCAGGTCACCGCCAGCTTGAGGGGGATCAAATTAAGAATGCGTTTCACTGTGTCTCCTGTCGCCTGTCTTGGCGTGCTGAATCTTATGGATATTTTGTTGTCAAAACTTAAGTTCTTATCTTAAGTTGCTATGGATGAACATCTCTGAAAAACCCATGTTTTAATCACTATTTCCAAGATAGTAGAATATTTTTACGCTTTGACGTAAATACTTTGGCGTAAATCATTCACGGTCAGTTTATTGCCCCCTATAAATATCCTCCCGGAGACAAGCGATGACTACACATGTCGAAATCTATGCAGGCACTGCAGGTCACTCCGCGTGGTTCAGTAGCGATCTTGGTCAGACATGGGCCCACCCAAACAGTCACTCAGGTATGTATCTAGAGGCTCGCGTCTGGTGTTTCAGCTCTCACACGCGTGATATGAACCTGCTTTACGCAGGCACAGACATGGGTTTATTCAGATGGGATGAGCGCACCACACGCTGGACGCATCTCCCCTCACCGATGACCGATATCTGGGCGCTCGTACAAGACCCCGATGATCCAGAGATTATTTACGCAGGGACACGCCCTGCAGGGTTTTTCCGCTCTACCGATGCAGGACAGACCTGGAAAAGTTTGTCTGCCCCCGGCATACAAAAATTTTCTGAAATCAATATGGGGCCCACTCGTGTGACCCAGATGCTATTTGATCCGAAAGATCACAACACGCTCTGGGCTGTTGTAGAAATCGGTGGCGTCTATCGCAGCACGGATCGTGGCAACACGTGGGAACTCAAAACAGAAGGTCTCGTCTCGGGTGATATGCATGGCATTGTGATTGTGCATGATCAATCCGGCAAAAAAATCCTCTACGCCACCACCAACCGCGGTTTGCATCGCAGCACGGACAATGGTGAATCATGGGTTTTTCAGGCTCTCGATGCCCCTTGGCAGTACACCCGGGGGATCGTCGCGCGTGCGGACAATGACGCAGTTATTTTTCTCACCAACGGTAACGGCCCACCGGGCAACACCGGCAAGCTCTGGCGCAGTCAAGACTATGGTTACTCGTGGAAAGAACTCACACTACCCGGCACACTGAACAGCACGCCCTGGGCCGTCGCCACACACCCGGATAATCCCAAGCTGCTATTCACCTATACCAACCTCGGACAATTATTTCGCAGCGAGGACGGAGGTGATCACTGGACCCGCTTACCGCATGAGTTTGGTGAGCTACGCACACTCTGCTGGCGCCCGACAGATTACGCACCAGACAGGCCGGCGCATTCGATTACTGTGCGCCCACCCGTGGTGGTTTAAATAGGGCGACGATGATTAAATCGCGCGACCCACAGCATCTCCTTCAGCGGTCGCCGCGATGATGTTACGTGCTACGCGGCAATCACCGATTTTTCTGACGTCAATGCCGGCCTCTTTTAAAGAGTTATACATTGCGTCATCTGGCTTACGTGGTGAAGAATAGGCAAAAAAAGCTACATTCTCGATTCCCCGTAACGGCCCACCATAGACACTGGTGTATTCAAGGATCGCCTCTTGCTCAAAAGCACTTGTCCAGCGAGGCTCACTCGCCACTAGCATCTCAATGCCTTTTTCATGCATACGTCGATAAATACCTTGTCGCGTCACTAAAGCAACGTCCTCGGCCAGACTGATACGGGGTGTGATGATCACCACTCTTTCAAATAGCGTCCGTAAGCGTTCAGCCGAGGCATAGGTGCCTTCTGTATGATCCAGATCCAGAATGACAGCAGTACCTGGTTGAAGTTGAGTCACACCCTCGAGCTGTGACATCGCTTGACGCAAATCAGGCACGAGCCCTTCATCGCGCAGACTCACAGGCAAACAACGCGGCCATGTCATGGTCGAGCCCGTGGCCAGCACCACCACCTGGGGCTGCATGCTGAGAATGCTTTGCACGGAGGCCTCGGTGTTCAACAGGTAGCTTACGCCTGCGCGCATGCCTTCTACGTATTGGTAATCATAAATGCTGCTCAGATCTTCGCCCCCAGGCAGACCCGCAAGCTGACGCGTTTTCCCACCTACATCCTGACTGCGTCCAATCAGCGTAACTGCATGGCCTCGCGCAGCAGCGATCCATGCGGCCTCGAGACCGGCGATACCACTCCCGACCACGACAATTTTTTTTCTAACCAGCGCCTGAACAAATATCTCATCCAACTCATCAGGCATCGCAACACGAGGATTGTTATCACAGGCGATTGGCTGATACGCCACAATAGTTTTCCAGCAGGTATTACCAGACACACAGTAACGTATACGAGAGGCTTGTCCGAGTTGAGCTTTGCGTGGCCAGGCAGGATCGGTAATCAACGCCCGACCAATACCAACAAGCTCAGCTTCACCACGTTCAATGATGGCATCGGCTTGAGCGGGATCACCGATCCGACCGAGTGCCATCACAGGGACTGCACCTGTCGAGGTTCTTACCGACGCCAGGATCGCAGCGTTGGTATTGCGCTCGGTATGTCCGTCAGGGATATGCATCTCTAACGTTCGATGATGGGCACCCTGAGCAAAACAAACGTAGTCAACGGAACCTGTCGCTGTCAGACGTGTAGCAATCTGACTCGACAAAGCAGTGTCCACACTACCTTCAATCCCATCGACCCCAGGGAGCTTCAGGCCCAGAATAAAATGACTGCCACACTGCTCGCGCACCGCCGATATTAATTCAAGCATGAAGCGCATACGTCCCTCGAAATTACCGCCATACAGATCGGTTCGCTCGTTGGAATAAGGCGACATGAACTGATGAAACAGGTGGCCGTGACCTGCGGACAGCTCCACACCACTGAAGCCACAATGCTTTAAGCGCGCCGCCGAATCCGCAAAATGTCCGATCAGCGTTTCGATCTCTGCAATAGACAGGATATGCGGTACTGTCCAGCTAATATCATCTGGTAGCGCAGAGGCGCCGATCGCTTCATAGTTGCGACCTGGAGCATGTCGACCTCGCCCTGCATCTTGTATCTGACCAATCAGTCGGCAATCTTCGGCCTCGACCGCGGCAGCCCAGCGTTTCAACCCGTCTTCATCATGATCATTCCAGACCCTGACACGAGTCGGTATTTTTTGATGAGGTGCGGTGGCGAGCGGTTCGGTCACCAGCATCGCAGCACCCCCACGCGCACGATTCAGATGATATTGAATCAACCGATCCGTCACGCGACCGTCGGCCGCCGTCACAGTTGTCATGGAAGGATGAACAATCCGGTTGCGCAAGCGCTTGCCGGCCAGCTCAATCGGTGTAAACAGACTCGAATACGGGGTCATGCCTTGTCTCTGCTCTTGTTTTTAATTTTTTAGATATTTATTTCCTAGGAGCTTAATCTAGTAGGGTCAGCCTGTCAGCGGATTTATTTAGCTTCAGCCAACGGATCCTGCCAACTGAGCCCGCGGTCTGAACAACTTGTGACAAGGTCCGCGCAAGGTCTATATTTGGGGAATTATAAAAAGGAGCACACGATGGACGGATGGAGAGCACGACTTGGATTTTTGTTACCCCCTGGCAATCCAAATGTAGAGCCAGAATTGATCTCGATGCACAAACCAGGTGTTTCCGTTCATTTTGGTCGCATGATTGCGCACGGCACAACGGGTTCCCACGATGGTCAGGACGCACGCACACGTTGCCAGCTCGACAACATCGATCAGCCCACTGAAATGCTCGCACATCTGCGTCCGCAAGTGATTGCCCTGGCGCATACTGCTTCGAGCTATATGCTGGGTCGGGCGGGCGAAGCCGAACTCACCGCCAGACTGGAAAAACAATACAACATTCGCTTTACCTCGGCCTTTGCGAGCGTGATTGCTGCGATGAATAAGCTGGGGGTGAGCAAAGTCGCTCTGGCCACACCTTATGCCGAAGCACAAACATTACAAGGCAAAGCAGCGCTTGAAAGCTACGGAATGACAGTGGTGAATTACCGTCGCCTGGAAAATGTTCGTAATATTTACGAAGAAACCCCTGAACGTGCCTATGGTTTAGCACGTGCTGCCAACACCCCGGAAGCCGAAGTGATTTTCCTCAGTGGTGTCGGCATGCCCACCATCGAAGTTCTTGAGGCACTTGAGCAAGACCTCAAAAAACCAGTGATCTCGAGTGTTGCTGCGATGATGTGGAATTGTTTACAGATTGCAGGGGTCGAGCCTGCATTGAAAGGCTATGGACGACTCCTTGACCCTAAGTAATTTCAGCATGTCCTTTCCCATGCGTCATGTCTGCTCAGCCTAAAGTATCTTGACACGACGTCCCGCGGGCATTACGTTCAAACAAAACAATTTCAGGGGACAAAGGATGTCGTGTCAGCTCAGCAGAACATTCACTCGACCAGTGAGAACATTGGCACTCGTACTCGCTGGCATTGCGGGTCTTGTCTCCAGTCAGACGACCCTGGCGCAAAGCTATCCTGACAAAACCATCCGTCTGATCGTACCCTACGGGTCAGGCGGCGGCGTCGACGTCGTAGCACGTACAGTAGCCGACTACATTTCCAACAAAATGGGTAAAACCGTTGTCGTTGAAAACCGGGCAGGTGCTGGTGGTAACGTAGGCTCAGGTTTCGTCGTCAAGTCTGAGCCAGATGGCTATACGCTGCTGGTCGCATCGAACTCAAATGCAGTCAATAACAGCCTGTATAAAAATATGGCCTACGACGCGTCGAAGGATCTGACGCCCATCACGCTGATCGGGACTGTACCTATGGTGCTCTTGGTATCTCCTAGCGTTACTGCAAAATCAGCGAATGAGGTTGTGGCACTCGCACGCGCCAAGCCTGGTTCACTCAATGTGGGTTCAGGTGGCAGCGGTACAGGCGAACACCTGGCGTTTGAAATGTTTAAACGCCAGAACAATATCGATGCCCAGCATGTACCCTATCGAGGTGGTACTGCTGTCTACACCGACCTGATGGGCGGACAGATTCAATTGTTTTTCAATAACCAGCTGGGTGCCTCGCCTTACATCCGATCCGGGCAACTGAAAGCCGTCGGCATCACGGGCAACCAACGCTCACCGCAGTTCCCCGATCTGCCTACATTTGCCGAACAAGGATTCAAAGACTTCAAAGCCTTCGTCTGGTGGGGCATTATGGGGCCGGCAGGGATTCCTTCCACACGACTGACAGAGATCAATAAGCTTTTTACAACTGCCATCCACTCTCCAGAAGTACGCGCACGACTGGAGTCGCTCGGTGCAGTGCCAGCGGGCTCGAGTGCAGCAGAGTTTTCAAGCTTCTTTAATAACGAAATTTCTGTCTGGTCCACTCTGATTAAAGACGCAAAGATTCAACTCACTGAATAGAATAAAAAACATGAATTCAACTGACTCCGCACTGATGCAATACCTTGCTGCCCAACAAGCCGTGACGCAACCAGCTAAAACGCCAGACTACGGCGATCGCCTGCGACTGGGGATGATCCTGCCCAATCGCAACATCGTCGCCGAGAATGATGCGCAAGCAATCTTGCCCGCTGGCGTATCGATTCACACCACACGCTTAAAACTGCACGGCACAACTGCCGAAGATATCCTGGGGATGAGTGCAGGTGCGGAATCAGCCGCTAAATTGCTGGGGCCCGCCCCGATCGATCTGATCGTCTTTCATTGCACGGCCGTCTCGACGCACGATCCACTGATGGGGGATAGTCTGGTCAAACGCATTGAAGATGCCTCAGGCAAACCTGCGATGGCGACCTCACAAGCACTCGTCGCTGCGTTTGAAACACTCCACGCCAAACGCATCGTGATGCTCACGCCCTACGAACAATCCGTCAACGATGCAGAGGTACGTTTCTGTGCACATTACGGCGTAGAGGTGCTGCATGAAATCGGTCTGCAACTTCCAGCAGAGGTGTCCAC
>CANCRX010000029.1 GCA_947380655.1 Alcaligenaceae bacterium
ATCCAGTTCGCAGCCTGCAACATTGTGCTTGCAAATAGGCCTAACCCTAACAGCACTGGAATAGCTTTTGAACCTGGCAGTGTGAGTTTGCTCCACTCCCAGCCAGCACAAGCGCAGGCAACCCCCAGGAAGATAAGAAATGGCCAGGCTGATTGTGGATAAGTGGTTGCGCCTAGAATGGCTAACAACACGACAGCAGTCAGGACGCGTTGTTTAAGCATGATGGTTAATTTGAACTCTTAGCGTGTAACTGCGCACTCGTCCGACCAAATCTTCTTTCGCGATTACGGTACCACTCGAACGCTTGCAGTAACTCAGCTTCATCAAAGTCAGGCCAATAACAATCTGTAAAAAATAGCTCGGCGTAGGCAAGCTGCCAGATCAGAAAATTAGAAACTCTTTGTTCACCACCTGTGCGGATGAACAAATCGGGTTCTGGTGCCCACGCCATTGAAAGGTAGGACTCAAACGCCGTCTCATCAATTTTTTCAGGATGAGCCACTAAGTCTGGTCTTTCAGCCAGCATACGGCGGGTAGCCTGCAAAATATCCCAGCGCCCTCCGTAATTTGCCGCGATAGTCAGATGCAAGGCGTCGTTGTGAGCTGTCTGGGCTTGTGCCTGCAAGATCAGTTCCTGGAGACGCGGTTCAAATGCCGATAAATCTCCGACGACATGCAGGCGAACACCTTGTTCCTGAAGCCTGGCGACCTCACGCTCTAGCGCTTGCACAAACAAGCGCATCAGCAAAGTGACTTCCTCGGCTGGGCGGCGCCAGTTTTCAGAACTAAAGGCAAATAAAGTCAGATAACGGACCCCCAGCTTGCCGCATGTCTCTACCGCACGACGGACTGACTGGACGCCCTTCGCATGCCCAGCCGTACGGGGCAAAAGACGTTTTGAAGCCCAACGACCATTACCATCCATGATGATGGCTACGTGCTGCGGGATCGCAGAGGTCTGGGGGACTTCGCGTGTTGAACTGGTTGCCATAGGTGTTGACGAGTTAAACCGTCAAAATCTCTGCTTCTTTGGTGGCAACCATTTTGTCGATATCCGAGATGCAACGGTCGGTTAATTTCTGAACGATATCCTGAGCACGACGCTCGTCATCCTCAGATATTTCTTTATCTTTAACCAGACGTTTGAACGCATCATTGGCGTCACGGCGTAAGTTACGCACTGCAATTTTCGCGTCTTCACCCTCGGACTTGACGACTTTGTTGAGCTCGCGACGACGCTCTTCGGTCAGAGCGGGCATTGGCACACGAATGCTGTCGCCCATCCCGACTGGATTCAAGCCAAGATCTGAGTCGCGAATGGCTTTTTCAACCGTTGAACCCAGATTTTTTTCCCACACCTGAACGCTTAAGGTTCGTGCATCCATCAGGGTAACGTTAGCGACCTGGCTCAGCGGCACAGGTGAGCCATAATACTCAACTTGTATATGATCAAGAATCCCCGTACTTGCGCGACCAGTACGGATTTTTGCGAGGTTTGAGCGCAAAGTCTCGATGGACTTGGCCATACGGGATTCTGCAGAACTCTTTATGTCAGCAATACTCATCAAGATTCCTTTAAACGTGAACCAAAGTGCCTTCGTCCTCACCGCTCACGGCTCTGCGAAGCGAACCTGGCTTGTTGATTGAGAACACTCTGATAGGCAATTTTTGATCGCGACACAGCGCAAAGGCCGTGGCATCCATGATTTCGAGGCGACGCATGATCGCTTCGTCAAAACTAATACGTGTATAGCGTGTTGCAGCAGGATCCTTTTTGGGATCGGCACTGTATATACCATCGACTTTAGTGGCTTTGAGCACAATCTCAGCACCGATTTCAGCGCCACGCAGTGCGGCCGCCGTATCCGTCGTAAAAAATGGATTACCTGTACCTGCAGCAAAAATGACGACCTTGCCTTCTTCGAGGTAACGCAATGCTTTAGGACGAATGTAGGGCTCGACGACTTGTTCGATGTTCAGGGCAGACTGCACGCGCGCGTCAACACCGCGGTGTTTGAGAGCGTCCTGTAAAGCCAGGGCATTCATGACTGTTGCCATCATGCCCATGTAGTCCGCAGTAGCACGATCCATACCTTGCGCACCAGGTGCGACGCCACGAAATATATTACCGCCACCTATAACGATAGCGAGTTGAATACCCATGGCCGCGACTTCGGCGACCTCATCGGTCATGCGCGTGATCGTTGCGCGATTGATGCCGAAAGCATCATCGCCCATCAGTGCTTCACCAGACAGTTTGAGGAGAACTCGTTTATGCATTCTGCTGGTCATGATCAAACATCCAGATAGTTATAGACGTACAAAAGTGTATACGAAAGTAAGCCGGGCGTGCATTGCTGCAACGCCCGGCTTATCTGGTGCAAATTACGCCTGACCTGCAGCGGCTGCAGCAACTTCAGCTGCAAAATCGCTGGTCTTCTTTTCAATGCCTTCACCCACCACGAACAGTGCAAAACCGGTGACAGTCGCGCTCTTTTCTTTGAGCATCTGTGCAATGGTTTGCTTGTCGTTTTTAACGAAAGGCTGTGACAGCAGAGCGACTTCTTTGAGGAATTTCTGAACTGTGCCTTCAACCATTTTTTCAACGATTTCAGCTGGCTTACCGGATTCGGCAGCCTTTTGACGGGCAACTGAGCGCTCAGCTTCTTTGTCGGACTCAGAAACACCTGATTCGTCCAGCGCGCGTGGCTTAGTCGCCGCAATGTGCATGGCCAGGTCTTTACCGACTTCGTCGGCACCAGAGAACTCAACCAACACACCGATCTTGCCGCTATGGACATAGCTCGAGAGTTTGTTGGCCGTGCTAAAGCGCTGAAAACGACGAATCGAAATGTTTTCACCGATCTTGCCAACCAATGCCAGACGGGTGACTTCAACAGTCGCGTCGCCCATTGCAGAGGATGACAGTGCTGCCACATCGGCCACATCGTTTGTTGCAACAATCTTAGCCAGATTATTCACAAACGCGACGAAATCGTCGTTTTTAGCAACAAAGTCGGTTTCGCAGTTGATTTCGATCACAGCGCCTTGCTTGGCATCTGGAGAAATGTACAGGCCAATCAGGCCTTCAGCTGTGACGCGACCCGCAGCTTTACTTGCTTTGCTGCCGAGTTTGACGCGAAGAATTTCTTCCGCGCGAGCCATATCGCCATCGGCTTCGGTCAAGGCTTTTTTGCACTCCATCATGGGTGCATCGGTTTTTTCGCGCAATTCTTTAACCATCGCGGCGGTAATATCAGCCATGTTCGCTCCTGGATATACATGAGACACCCCGAAACTGGTTCGGGGTGAAGGATAGAAAAATACGATAACGACTCGCCCCGTTAAGGAGCGAGTTTAATCAGGACTTAAGCTTGAGCTTGATCGACTTCGACGAACTCTTCACCTTGGGCGAGTTCTTCGACGAGGCCATTCAGGCTCTGTGCTTTGCCTTCGAGGACGGCATCAGCCATACCTTTTGCGTACAAAGCAATCGCTTTAGCAGAGTCATCATTACCAGGAATAATGTAATCCACACCGTCTGGTGAGTGGTTGGTATCCACCACAGCTACAACTGGAATACCAAGTGCCTGGGCTTCTGCAACAGCAATTTTGTGGTAACCGACGTCGATCATGAAAATCGCGCTTGGCAAGCCGTTCATGTCCTTGATACCGCCGATCGACTTGTTCAGTTTGTCGAGTTCGCGCTGGAACATCAGACCTTCTTTTTTGGTCAGGCGCTCGGTACCGCCTTCAGCGATCATGACTTCCATGTCTTTCAGGCGTTTGATTGAGCTTTTAACTGTTTTGAAGTTAGTCAGCATACCGCCCAACCAACGGCTGTCAACGAAAGGCATGCCAGCACGCGCGGCCTCGGCAGCGACGATTTCACGCGCAGCGCGCTTGGTACCGACAAACAACACGTTGCCATTTTTGGCTGCGATCTGCTTGACGAATTTGGTCGCGTCCTGGTAGTTAGCAACCGTCTTTTCGAGGTTGATAATGTGAATTTTGTTGCGATGGCCGAAAATAAACGGTGCCATCTTGGGGTTCCAATAACGGGTCTGGTGACCAAAGTGCACGCCCGCTTCTAACATTTCACGCATTAAAGACATTTTATAGCTCCAAGGGTTGGGTCTGGTATTGCGCCTGCACCAATATTGACAATCAAAAATGGCACCCTGGTGGCACAACACGCGATTTTTGAGAGGACAACAATCATGATTAATTGAGGCCCGCCCTATGAGAAAACCTTACGGTTGCCTCAAAATACGTGATCTTTCCCATCGCATTTCACCCAAGTTACATGGGGTAATTACTATGTGAAAAACCAGGTAAGCCTATAATTCTACTATCTTTCACCAATATCACTCAAGTCACCATGGGTTTAGTTACAAATACTGCGGATTTAGACCGCATGCGAGCGGCCTGTCAGGACGCTGCAAAAATCCTCGATTTCATTACTCCCTTCGTCAAACCAGGGGTGACGACGGGGGAACTGGACCGGCTTTGCCTCCAGTATCTGACCGAGGAGCTCAAGGTCAAATCAGCTACGGTTGGTTATGCTCCTCCGGGATATACGCCGTTTCCCGGCGCGATCTGTACTTCAGTCAATCATCAGATCTGTCACGGCATTCCAGGAGACAAGGTCCTTAAAAACGGTGATGTCCTGAACATTGACGTCACAATCATTAAAGATGGCTGGTTCGGCGACACCAGCCGGATGTATTACGTTGGAGAGCCCTCGATTTTGGCTAAAAGACTGGCTGAGATCACTTACGAGTGCATGTGGCTGGGGATCGCACAGGTCAAACCCGGCAATACCATCGGCGATATTGGTCACGCCATTCAAAAACACGCTGAGTCCAGTGGTTTTTCTGTTGTCCGGGAATACTGTGGACACGGCATTGGGCAGGTTTTTCACCAGGACCCTCAGATTTTGCACTATGGCAAAGCCGGCGCAGGTCAGGTGCTTGAAACCGGGCTTATTTTTACGATCGAACCCATGATTAACGCCGGCCGACGTGAGAGCCGCGTGCTGGCCGATGGCTGGACAGTGGTGACACGCGACCACAGTCTTTCTGCACAGTGGGAGCATTCGATACTCGTGACGGACACTGGCTACGAGGTATTGACCATCTCTGAAGGGATGCCACCTCCCCCTGCATTCATTACTGTTTAAACACGGCATATCCAGATCATGAATCCCGAAGACTTAGCTAATCTGCGCAGTGATTACCAAAAACTTCGACGCGAAGCGATTGAGGATTACCGACAAAATCTTAAGGCTGACACGCTACTGTCCTCGCTGCGCAGATGTGCCGATGTCACCTTGACCAAATTACTTGAGTATTGTCCCCTGCCAAAGGGGGCCGCTTTAGCTGCGGTAGGCGGCTATGGGCGTGGTGAACTTTATCCCTTTTCTGATGTTGATTTACTCATTCTCTTGCAACGGGACCCTAGCCCTGAGGAAGAATCCTCCTTGGGTATATTGGTTACGGCGATGTGGGATCTGGGGCTGGAACCGGGCTATAGCGTCAGGACGATTGAGCAATGTATCGCTGAGGCTGCAGCGGATATTACTGTTGAGACCTCGATGCTCGAGACCCGCTGGATCGCGGGAAGTAAAAAACTGATCCAGACTTTTATCGCAGCGATGAAAGCACATCTGGATCACTACAAGTTTTTTCAAGCTAAGCGTGCTGAAATGCAACAACGCCATGCGCGTTATCAGGACACGCCGTATGCGCTTGAACCTAACTGTAAAGAATCACCCGGAGGACTGCGCGATCTGCAAGTCATCATGTGGATGGCCCGCGCAGCAGGATTTGGGAGTTCCTGGCAACAAATCGCTCGCTCGGGGCTGCTTACTACACTCGAAGCACGCGATCTTAAACGTGCCGAACAAGCTTTCAAACGACTCAGAATCGAATTGCATTTACTCGTCAAACGTCGCGAAGACCGCCTGCTTTTTGATCTGCAGCATGGCATGGCTGAAGTCTATGGTTTGACCGCTACGGCAAACCGTCGCGCGAGTGAGATCATGATGCAGCGTTATTACTGGGCTGCTAGACTGGTCACTCAGCTCAACACGCTGCTCGTACAAAATATCGAGGAAAGACTCGTTCCCTTTAATGAGGCCGACGCTCAAGTCATCGACGAAAACTATATCGCGCGCCATCACAGGCTTGATATTATCGATGAGGAGTTATTTGAACGCGATCCCTCCCAGTTACTCAATGTTTTTATTGTGATGGAACAGCACCCTGAATTGACGGAGCTGTCGGGACGTGCGATGAGAGCAATCTGGCATGCGCGGCATCTGATCAATGTCGATTTTCGACGTGCACCCAATAACAAAATTGCATTTCTCTCAATCCTGCAACAACCACAAGGCATCGTCCATGCATTAAGACGCATGACGATGCTGAACATTCTGCCAAGATACCTGCCCTCATTTCGCAGAGTCGTTGGTCAAATGCAGCACGATTTATTTCATGTCTATACCGTCGACCAGCACACACTGGCAGTCATTAGAAATTTACGTCGCTTCACCATGCCTGAGCACGCTCAGGAATATCCGCTCGCAACCAAACTGATGGCTGCGCTGGAAAACCACTGGCTGCTCTATGTGGCAGCACTATTTCACGATATTGCAAAGGGTCGTGGTGGTGATCATTCCGCTCTGGGCGCAGTCGAGGTACAACGCTTTGCCCGCGCGCACTTCATGAGTGCTGAAGACATTGAGCTGCTAGTTTTTCTGGTTCGTAATCACCTGGCGATGTCTCAGGTGGCGCAAAAGCAAGACTTGTCTGATCCTCAGGTGATTCAGGATTTCGCACAAATGGTGGGAACGCCTCGCAAACTCTCCGCCTTATATTTACTGACCATTGCGGATATCAGAGGGACGAGCCCAAAGGTCTGGAATGCATGGAAAGGCAAACTGCTAGAAAATTTGTTTTCCCAGACGGGTGCTGCGCTGGGTGGCTCGCTTGATGATACCAATACTATCTTGCATCAGCGCATGGAGCAGGCAGCAGGCTTAACCCGCTTAGCTGGACTACGAGACGACACTCGCGAAGAATTCTGGAAGCAACTGGATGTCGCCTATTTCCTCAGGCACGAAGCACCAGACATTGCTTGGCATACCAGACATCTCTATTACCGGCCAGCACCTGAGTCGGCGATCGTTAAAGCAAGACCCACCGAAGGTGGTGAGGGTCTTCAGGTTCTTGTCTATACAAAAGATATTGCGGACTTATTTGCCAGAATATGCGCATATTTTGGTACCCATGGCTTCAGTATTCAGGATTGCCGAATTCACACCACCCGAACTGGATTTGCGCTGGATAGTTTTATTGTGCTGCCAATCGACACGACTGATGATTTGCGTACACAAGCCACACTGATTGAGCATGAACTTGCTTTGGCGCTTGATCATACTGCTGTCAAACCTCACACAAACTCTGGCTATATCGGAGTGCGGCCCTCACGCTTGTCTAAAGCCTTTCCAGTGCCACCGGTCGTTGAGCTCCACCCAGACGAAGGCAGCCAGAACTGGAGGCTGGATTTGATCGCGACCGATCGTCCTGGATTGCTTGGAGATATTGCACAAGTGTTTGTCTCGAATGCGATTGATTTGCAAACAGCAAAAGTCATGACGCTGGGTGACCGTGTTGAAGACGTTTTTGTTATCCGTGGCGAAGTGCTCAATCATCCACGTACGCAACGACAATTTGAACGCTCCGTTCTTGACGCCATTACACAGGAGTCGTCGCATGTATCGTGAACGCCTGTTACTTTCCGTGATAGGAGCAACAAGTCTTTTAGCTGTTTTTATTGCACTGATTTCTCAATATCAGTTTGATATGCAGCCATGTGCCTGGTGCGTTTTTCAGCGGTTTATCTATCTTGCGATTTCAGCGGTCTGTTTTGTGGGCGTTTTTATATTCCCGTCTAAACTCGGTATCGCTGTGAGTTCAGGATGCTCTCTTGCACTGAGCTTAGGGGGTATCACTGCTGCATGGTATCAGGCACAGGTCGCCTCTAATAGTTTTTCTTGCACACAGACGCTTGCTGATCAGTTTGTCACGCGGTTAGGGCTAGATGAAACCATGCCCTGGCTGTTTGGAATATACGCCAGTTGCATGGATGCCCGCGTAAAGGTGTTTGGGCTAGAGTATGCCTATTGGAGTTTGATTTTATTTATCTTGCTGGGCGCCATATCAACTGCGTTACTGCGCAGATTGACATGGGCAGACTTGAAAAACTGTTAATTATCCTCGGCAGCAAAGCCCATATTAAATAGCAGTCCGTTCGCTTCACCATCCTGAGTTTTCTTGCGCGAATGACTCAGGCTCTCCAGGTATGCTGGGGTGATATCACCTGTTACATACTCACCCGTAAAACAAGACGTATCGAAATGCTGCAAGGCTGGATTCAGATCTGACACAGATTTTTGCATCGAATCAATATCCTGATAAATTAGCGCGTCGGCACCAATAATACGGGCGATTTCTTCATCGTTCCGCCCCGTGGCGATTAGCTCTTGCTGAGTTGGCATATCAATACCATAGACGTTCTGGTAGCGTACGGGTGGCGCTGCCGAGGCCATGTATACCTTGTTAGCTCCTGCTGCACGCGCCATATCAACAATTTCACGGCTGGTTGTTCCACGCACAATCGAATCATCAACCAGCAAAACATTTTTGCCTTTGAATTCCATGCCGATCGTATTCAGTTTTTGCCGAACTGATTTTTTGCGAACCGCCTGACCCGGCATGATGAAGGTACGACCAACGTATCGATTTTTAATCAAACCCTCTCTGTAATTCAATCCAAGTCGATCAGCCAGTTGCATAGCGGCAGGACGCGATGAATCAGGAATCGGCATGACAACGTCGATGTCACCGAGGCGTAAACTGCGCGCGAGCTTGTCAGCAAGGTACTCGCCCATACGCAGACGTGCGCCGTAAACAGAGACCCCCTCGAGAACAGAATCGGGACGTGCGAAATACACATATTCAAAAATACATGGAGCATGTAGTGCCCCCGTTGCGCACATCTCGCTGCTGACCATGCCGTCCAAGGAGATAAAAACGGCTTCGCCTGGCAGGATGTCGCGAACAAAGGTAAAGCCAGAGCCTTCGAGCGCGACGGATTCTGAGGCAACCATCCATTCTGTGCCCAGCGAGCTTTCGCTTCGTCCCATGCAAAGTGGGCGTATACCGTGCGGATCTCTGAATGCGAGTAAGCCATAGCCAGAGATCTGGGCAACCACTGCATAGGCGCCTTTCACGCGTTTGTGCAGTGAACGCACTGCATTGAATATTGCCGATTCATCTAACGACACACCGTTCGCAGCGCGCTGTAATTCATGCGCGAGAACATTAAGCAGCACTTCGGAGTCGGAGTTGGTATTGATGTGGCGCTGGTCAATTTTATAAAGTGATTCGCGTAGCTCTTTGGAGTTCGTTAAGTTGCCGTTGTGGGCAAAAGTGATGCCGAATGGAGCATTGACATAAAACGGTTGAGCTTCTTCAACACTTTCACTCGAACCCGCTGTGGGATAGCGAACCTGACCGATACCAGACGTTCCGGGCAATGAGCGCATATTGCGGGTTCTGAAGACGTCCTTAACCAGTCCATGCGCTTTGTACATATTGAATTGACTGCCATTGGAAGTCGCAATGCCCGCCGCATCCTGACCGCGATGCTGCAACAGCAACAAGCTGTCGTAGAGCAACTGATTAACAGGACCGCGACCAATAACGCCAACAATTCCGCACATGAAATTTCCCGATTACGGTTGATACTTAAATATTACGATTAATACGGTAACCACTCACCCAGGGGGGCTGGTAACCGTTGCTTGATTTGCTGCACAATTCCTACAACCTGTTTTGAGAACATCGCTTGTTTCCACCAGGTTTCGTTCGGTAATGGAGTAAAGCCAGCAACCGTCACGAGCAGTAGGATAAACAACACACCTCTAAGCAATCCAAATAATGCACCTAATCCATGGTCTGCCGGCGTGAGCCCAGTCTTACTGATTAATGCTGACAGGGTCATATTGACTAGGCCAATTGAAAGAAGCACAACAATAAAAACACTAAAATACGCAATCGCCATTCGCAAAAAAGACTGACTGACCCAAGCGGCAATCCAGTCTGAGGTTTTAGGCCCCCACCAAATCGCAGCAATGAATGCACAGGCATATGCAACAAGCGATAAAACTTCCTTAAGCAACCCGCGCACCAGACCAAGGATGGCTGAAATCGCCAGGATCGCTAAGAGAACAAAATCAAAACCGGTCACTGGGCTGCAATAAATGCACCGCCAAAGCCAAGTGTGCGCAGGCGGGTTTGAGCAGCCTGTGCTGCTTCACGTGAGGGGAACGGGCCAACACGCACCCGATATTTTTTCAAGCCATTCACTACAACAGGACCGTCGACAAACGAATTACTGATGCCGGAAGCGGAGAGCTTGTCTCGCTGTACCTGCGCATCAGCGGCAGAATCTAGTGAGAGGGCCTGTACAACAAAGTTACCTTTTGTAGGTTGTTTGGCTGCAGCACTGGTATTGGCTGTGTTTGACTCGGTCGGACGGCCCTCCAGCAAAGCAAGGGCTCGCGCGCCGTCATCAGAGCGGTTTGTGTTTGAGGGGGAGGATTTTCCGGAATCGGCTTTTGGATCAGGTTTTGTGTCTTGTTTGGGCTTGGGCTCTGGTTTTGGTTCAGTCTTTACCGCGGGAGCTGGCGTCACGATCGCAGGGGCTGGTGCCGCCGGTGCAGCAGATACCGCGGGGGCTTCAACAGAGGAATTGGTCGCAGCGTTGCTTGCGGGTTGCAATACCTGGCCGGCGGCCGATTGGCCTGCGCTCGAAGCAACAGGTGAATCAGACAGCGTTGGTTGGAAAGGTGCATTGCGATCAGGAATACGAATCGCAATGTTATTTGATACAGGGATGGGCTCAGAATCCAGCAACATGGGTAATACGACTACTGCAGCCAAGACTAATGCAACAGCTCCTGCGAGTCTGCGTCGCGCTCTGACACGAAGTTCAGCAGCCTGTGCTTCGCTGGATACTGAAGGGCGCGGTTTGCCGGGTGGCTTACGTGGCGCGGCAGTATCCTTTCTGGAAAACAGTCCCATTTATGGAAAAATCCTGACAGGGAGTGAAGGAAAATAAATAAAATTTAGCATTATCAAGCCCAGCTCTTATGAAGCACGATTTAGGGCAGTAAGCACGCCTGCGACCGTCAAAAAAGATCCGAATACGACGATTCTATCATCCGGGTTGCTGCGCTGACTTGCAGCCTGGTAAGCCAGCTCGACCGTATCGTAAGTACTGATTTTTAAGGGCTCGGTTAAAGGTGTGGGGAGCGAGGCAACTGCGGATTCAATTTTACTTGAAAGTGCTGTAGCACTGAGACCCCGAGGCCCAGGCAGGCTTGCACAGAACCAATGATCAATTCTGCCGGCAAGATGTTGGACAACGGCCTCGATATCCTTATCGGAAAGCATGCCAAACACTGCGTAGGTATAGGGGTGAAAACCCATATTCCCAAGGTTTTTTTCCAATACGGCAGCGGCATGAGGGTTGTGTGCCACATCCAGGATAACAGTGGGTTGTCCGGGTAGTATTTGGAAACGTCCGGGTAAGGACGCGTTAATTAAACCGTTGCGTACAGCCTGCTGCGGTACGACCAGCTCATTACGCAGCGCTTCGATAGCCGCTAATGCTGCAGAGGCATTCAACAGCTGGTTAGCCCCTCTGAGTGCGGGGTAAGCCATGGCATTGCGCCGCTGTTGACGACCTGCGAACGCCCATTGTTGACGATCGCCTGAGTAATTAAAATCTCGTCCAAATAACCATAAATCAGCGCCGAGCGTGCTCGCATAATCAAGCAGGCTTTGTGGGGGAGCTGGGTCACTGCAAATGGCAGGCTTTCCGGCTCGAAAAATATGTGCTTTTTCAAAACCAATTAATTCACGTGTATTGCCTAGCCAATCGGTATGATCAATATCAACGCTGGTAATGATTGAGCAGTCTGCATCAATAAGATTGACCGCATCCAAGCGCCCCCCCAAACCGACCTCAAGAATCATGACGTCGAGTGTGGACATGGCAAAGAGTTTCAGCACAGCGAGGGTCGTGAACTCAAAATAGGTTAGGGAAACATCCTGTCGTGCGCGTTCAACGGCTTCAAATTGCTCAACGAATAACGCATCAGAAACAATTTCGCCATTGATTCGGGCGCGCTCATTAAAGGTGATTAAATGCGGTGAGGTGTAGAGTCCGACTTGGTATCCCGCTGACAGATAAATTGATTCAAGCATGGCGCAGGTCGATCCTTTGCCATTTGTACCGCCGACAATAATTTTGATTGAGTCTGAGTCCAATTCGAGTCTGTCTGCAACCACTCGAATCCTGTCAAGACCCATATCAATGGCACTTGGATGCAATGACTCCAGATAGTTGAGCCATGTGGCAAGGTTTGCACCAGAGGTCGGTCGCGTAGGGCTCATATTAAAAGTATCTTTTCAGCGAAATCTTCCAGCCTCTATTTTAGCAGTCTGACTCCGCAGAGCTTTCACAGCGAAAATCAGGGCTGTGTAAAATCCAAATCAATAAAACAGGAAAAAAATGACAAATTCCATTAAAAAGACCCATTCGCGCAGCACGCCAGATTGGTTTGTAAGAGAGGCGGAGATTCCTGGATATTCACCCGCAAATCATACTGGCACCCTCAATCGGCGTTTAATCAGTCGCGAATCAGTGGGCGCCGAGCATCTGGAAGTTTTGTTAGGTACCATCGAAAAGGGCAAAGGCGCTCTCCCCCACGCGCATCCCGGTATTGAGCAAGTTTGTTATTTACTTGCTGGTACCGCGCGCGCCGAAATGAATGGTGAAGCGGTAGAGATGGTTGCGGGAGACTGCTGTTTTTTCCCACCAGATCTTCCCCATGTGTTTACAGTGACAAGCGACACCCCTGCAAGAGTGCTGGTGATTTATTCTCCGCCCTATGAAGAGTCGCCTGATCGGGTCGTTCGATTCGGTACACACGCATAAATATTTTTCGCGAAAGCCTTTAATCAACAATAATTCTTATCGAGACAAACCATGTTTGAACGCGTTGCGCAGACTGCCAGAAGAAAATTACTCCGCTCAATTCCGTGCCTATTTCTCATGGCCGGAATGGGAATTATCACAACAATACACTCAGCGAATGCTCAGTCACCCTCAGCCTACCCAACAAAACCCATTACGATCGTAATCCCCTTTCCAGCAGGATCGGGCACCGATGCAGTGGGCAGAATCGTTGCTGTGGAGCTTGGGAAAATACTCGGCCAACAAGTAGTCATTGAAAATAAGCCAGGTGGAAACGCCACTATTGGCGCGCAATATGTAGCACGTGCACAGGCGGATGGCTATACCCTATTCTTGTCAACGAATACTGCGCACTCAGCCGCTCCCTGGTTAATGAAATCCATTAGTTATGACCCCATAAAGGATTTCACCCCAATCGCTCGGGGCGGTAACCTGCCCTTTATTTTGGTCGTTAATCCAAAATTGCCGATTCATACTGTGCAGGAGCTCGTTGCATACGCAAAAAAGAACCCTGGCAAACTCAATTACGCTTCGGGTAACAGTACAGGTATTGTCGGAGGCGCGACACTCGCTGCGCGTGCAGGGATTGACATCGTGCACGTTCCATATAAAGGCACGCCTCAGGCCATGACAGACGTCGTGGGTGGCCAGGTCGACCTGATGTTTACTGACGTTGCGTCAGGCATGCCTTTTGTTAAGTCTGGTCAAATGCGAGCGCTCGCTGTTTCAACGGCTGCACGCAGCGCGATTGTCCCTGACCTGCCCTCAATGTCTGAGTCCGGGATCAAGGACTTTGATCTCAACTCATGGAATGGATATTTTGGACCGGCAGGGTTGTCACCAGAAATAGTTGCCAAAATTAACGCTGCAATTAATCAGATCGTGAATGATCCAGCAACCAAAGCAAAACTGGCTGGCTTAGGTTTCGATGCCTTTAGTGGTACTTCACAGGACTTTGCAAATTTTGTTGATCAGCAATTAGTACTGTGGCGTGGTTTGATCAAAGATGCCGGTATCAAACCCGAATAGTCAGAATTGATATGTGTCTTGCCGTGATCGCGCTCAATGCGCATGCACAATTTCCACTCATTATTCTCGCCAACAGAGATGAGTATCATGAAAGACCGACTGCTACTGCACAGATTTGGTCAAGTCATTCCAATGTTCTGGCTGGACGCGATTTGCGCGCAGGCGGAACATGGCTTGGCTTATCGTCTAACGGAAAAATTGGTCTGCTCACAAATTATCGTGAACCTGGCAATCAAAATCCTTCTGCACCGAGTCGCGGCGAGCTGGTGAGTCATTTCCTCTCACAAGAGCTGAATGCTGAACAATACGCCCAATCTGTTTATCCAAGCGCGCAAGAATTTAATGGTTTTAATTTGTTACTTGTCGATGCGCAAGGTGTTCTTTACCTGACCAACAGAACACAGCAAAGACAAATTAAATTAACCCAAGGTGTGCATGGTTTATCCAATGCAACGCTTGATGTTGCCTGGCCTAAAGTCGAACGTACCCAGAATGCTGTGCGCCAACTACTGACTGAACAATCGACTCCAGAAATAGAAGCATTATTTGCGATTTTTCGTGATGCGAGACCCGCTGAGATTCACACGCTGCCACACACAGGCCTAGACCCTGAGCGAGAGTTAAAGCTCAGCAGCCCCTTCATTTTGGATGAGATCTATGGCACACGCTGTTCAACATTGATTATGGTTGATCGCTCAGGGATGACTTATTTTGAAGAACGTACGTTCAGCGCTCAAGGTCTCATCACCACACAATCAAAATGGCACCTTAACGGACAGACGCAACAATTCACCGCGCTTGCCTGACTTATACTGAGCACTATTCAAAGCTTACTTAGAAGGTTGTTATGTCCACCCTCAAAATTCGACTCGCTGAATCCGTAAAAGACGCGATGCGCGCAAAAGCCTCAGACAGACTGGGAACCTTACGTTTTTTACAAGCAGCGATTAAGCAAAAGGAAGTCGACGAGCGACGCGAACTCAACGACGCCGAAGTAACCGCCATCATTGAAAAGCAGGTCAAGCAGCGCAAAGAATCCATCGCTGCATTCGAACAAGCCGGTCGTACTGAAACAGTCCTGCAGGAAACTGCCGAGATGTCTGTGCTCAGGGAGTTTCTCCCTCAGGCCGCTTCAGAGCAGGAGGTCAACGCAGCCATTGACTCGGCTGTTGCTGAGGTGCATGCGTCGGGGGTAACCGGTGCGCCTGCAATGGGTAAAGTCATGGCCATTCTTAAACTCGCGCTTGCTGGACGAGCTGATATGTCCGCCCTCTCCGCTCAAGTTAAAGCCAAACTCAATTAACTCAGTCTGATCCGGGACTCAACCGGATGAGTTTGAACGACGCCGAGGCCTTGGCAATCAACTTGCCATCCGGGTCTCGTGCCTCACCCTCACAAAAGGCGATTGAACGGCCGCGGCGAAGGCATCTTGCCTCCACAATTAAGTCAGTGGTACCAGGCTCTATGCAACTCGTTGTCATATCAATCGTGGCAAGGCCGATCCCGAGGGGGTCGATCGAACGGCCGGCAGCGCTCAGTGTGAAGTCCAACACACTCATAATGGCTCCACCGTGAACGTGACCTCGGCTATTGAGTAATTCGGTACGGAGATTCATTCTCGTGACTGCGCGATCATTTGCGCATTCGAGCGGCTCCACCCCTAGCAGCTCAAGGTATGGAATATGAAAACCAAAATAACTAATACCTGATTCTTTGGCGTAAACGGTCATTTTAAAATTTGATAAGAGTCGCGAGGCATGTAACTGGTGCAAGTTGGCACCCCAAACTGAATGACTTCTTTCATGGCTTGAAGTGCTTCGGGGCCCCAGGAACCTACGCCCCAAACGGTAATCGTGACTTCAGAAGATTTATCAGAGCGCGCTGAGGCATCGACCTGCCCTAAACGTCCAACCAAATCCCCTGTTACATAGAGTTGCGCGGTTTTGTCAGCCAGATTGATGCCCCCACCGATCGGGTAACCCGTGTCTGTTTGCCAGCAATATTGGGCCTGAGCCAAGGCACGGCGGTAGACCTCCTCAACACCCACATCTACTGTGAAGGTGGTGGTCGGTGAGGATTTGGAATCAATACCAAGGCATCCTGTCAGGAGAACGGGAAGAATCAACAATAGCCATTTTAATTTCATAATTTATATCCGGATATTTTTTAAATATCTTGTGACTAGGTATACCGCAGTGATGGTATTTGACGACAGTGGCCTTTCTCATGGCCAAATACTGGCAATCGCCAAGCCATGCATAATAGACGATAGAGTTTAACTATTTTTAACATTGTGAGTTCGGATGCGCAGACTTCCTGATGTTTGGAGAGTGGTCGCAGGAGGCTTGGGATTATCGGCCGTGGTGATTGGTGCAATAGCGGCTCATGGTCTAACCGATCCTCACGCCATCGCGTCCGTTGAGCGGGCCTCAACCTATCAACTCGTCCATTCGGTTATTTTGGTGCTGACAACGCTGATTTCTGGGCGAGCTGTGCAAATTTGCCGCTGGCTTCTGTTAGCTGGAATCGTGTTGTTTTGCGGCTCAATTTATGCGAAATACTTCTTTGATTTTGTGAATGCAACAAAATTTGCACCAACAGGGGGTGTTTTGCTCATGCTAGGCTGGTTATCTCTTGCCTTGAGTGCCAAAGGCAACGCAAAATAGACAGCAGTGCAAAATCATTTTTTTCATTCAACACTTAAACGATCATTCAAATGACCATACGAGACAAAGCATATATCGTCGGTGCATACGAACACCCCACACGTAAAGCACCAGACAAATCCGTCGCGCAACTCCACGCAGAGTCTGCCAAAGGCGCACTCGAAGACGCAGGTCTAACCCACGACGACATTGACGGCTATTTTTGTGCCGGTGACGCACCTGGTCTGGGCATGCTCAGCATGACCGACTACATGGGGCTGACCAAACTCAAGCATGTCGACTCGACGGAAACAGGCGGCTCCTCTTACTTAATTCATGTCGCGCACGCTGCCGAAGCCATTGCGATGGGTAAGTGCAAAATTGCCTTGATTACTCTGGCAGGTCGCCCTCGCTCAGCAGGCTCATCAGGTATGCAGCCTCGCAACTGGGGAAGTGACGTGCCTGATGCGCCGTTCGAAGCTCCCTACGGTCCAGTTACTGTTAACAGCTATGCAATGGTTGCTGCGCGTCATATGTACGAATACGGCACCACAGCTGAACAGCTTGCCTGGGTGAAAGTTGCCGCCTCTCATCATGCACAGCACAACCCCCATGCCATGTTGCGCGACGTTGTCACGGTCGAAGATGTACTCAACTCACCGATGGTCACTACACCGCTCAAGCGTCTGGATTGCTGCGTGGTGAGCGATGGCGGTGGCGCACTGATCGTCGCCCACCCTGATATTGCCAAAACACTGAAACGTCCGCTCGTCAAAATCCGTGGCACAGGCGAAGCCGTAAAGGGCCAGCTTGGCGGTAAAGTCGATCTGACCTATTCTGCGGCCCGTTTCTCGGGTGCACGCGCCTTTGAAATGGCGGGTGTCACCCCTGCAGATATTAAATACGCCTCCATTTATGACAGTTTTACGATTACTGTCATCATGCAGCTTGAAGACCTTGGCTTTTGTAAGAAAGGCGAAGGCGGCAAGTTCGTATCAGATGGCAATCTGATCTCAGGCGTTGGAAAGTTACCTTTCAATACGGATGGCGGCGGTCTTTGTAATAACCACCCAGCTAATCGCGGCGGAATTACGAAAGTCATCGAAGCTGTTCGTCAGTTACGTGGCGAAGCCCATCCTGCTGTTCAGGTTAAAAATTGCGATATCGCTCTGGCTCACGGCACAGGCGGTTTACTTGGTGCGCGCCACGGTAGCGCCACACTGATCATGGAGCGTGGTTAATCATGACAATGATGTATCAACCTAATGTATACCCTGCCCCGACTATCGAACAAGGCAGTCAGCCATTTTGGGAAGCTGCCAAAACGGGTAAGTTTTTAGTCAAATTCTGCAAATCGTGTAACCAGCCACATTGGTATCCACGTACGCTTTGTCCGTTTTGTTTTGGAGAGACCGACTGGAAAGAATCTGCAGGAAACGGCACGATTTACTCCTTAAGTGTGATGCAGCGCGGCAATCCGAACCCTTACTGCATCGCTTATGTCACGCTTGATGAAGGCGTGACAATGATGACGCAGATAGTTGATTGTGATCTCGAAACGCTCAAGATCGGACAAAAGGTTAAGTTGGTTTTCAAGCCCACGGAGGGCGACGGACCACCTGTACCAATGTTCACTCCGGTATAAAGCGTTAAGACGATGGCTGCGTAGCGTGAACATTACTCTGCGCTGCCATCTCAATGTCACTGAGTTCAATGCTTTAAGTCCCGCCTGAGAGAACATTGAATATGCGTATATTGGTGATTGAAGACGAAACCGATATGGCTCGTTATCTCTGCGAGGGACTCCGACAGGCAGATTTTGAGGTCCATCACGCCAGCGATGCGGCGAGCGGCTTGCGTCAAGCTCAGGAATACAAATGGGACGCAATGATCGTGGATCGTATGCTGCCTGATGATCAGGATGGTCTGTCAATCATCCGCACACTCAGAAATCAACAGAACAAAACCCCAGTCCTTGTCCTCAGTGCGCTCGCGAGCCTGGATGAACGTGTAAAAGGTCTACGCGAAGGTGGCGATGATTATTTAACCAAACCTTTCGCATTTCCGGAGTTACTCGCTCGTCTGGATGCATTAACAAGACGGTATGCAAACTCAGCCGCTGAAGTTTCAAGATCCATCAAAATTGCAGATCTCTCGATCGATCTGAGTACACGTCGAGTCGAACGTGCCGGGCAGGTGATTAACCTGCAGCCCCGTGAATTTCGTCTGCTCGAGTATCTTGCGCGCAATCAAAATCAAGTTGTGACGCGTACGATGTTGCTTGAATCCGTCTGGGATTTTCATTTTGATCCAGGCACCAATGTGATCGACGTTCAAATCAGCCGGCTTCGAACAAAAATAGATAAAGGACACAGTACACCTTTACTCCATACCGTTCGTGGCGCGGGTTATAAGTTTGGCATTGATGGATAGGATCTGGCACTCCGTAGCATTTCGACTGGCGCTGATCTGCGGCGCGCTTGTTATCGCCTCAGTTTTTTTGTTTTCTACTGTGTTCTACTTCGCCACCATTGGTGTGATGGCACGCACGATCGATGGAAAAATCAACGCAATCTCCATCCGCCTATCAGACGATGCGCAATTACATGGTTTGAATTCTGTTGCCCAGCGCATTGAGCACACGCTCAGTGACGGGGTTGATTCAGATACTGAAATACTCTTGTTAACCGATCCGAACGGCAAGAAACTCGCAGGCAATATTTCAGGTTGGGCCGACCGTACTTCACCACTGAATCAAGTGATTGATCGGGGGGTGATGAGGGGAACCGGGATGTCTCCCAGCCGCGTGCTGCTGCATCGCCTCAATGATGGTGCGCTATTGATTGTTGGTCGCGACATGCAAGACATCAACGAGATCCGCGTACTGATTGCGCGTGCAGTCATGATTGGTGGAGTCCTAGCTTTGTTACTTGCGGTGATTGGGACACTTATTTTCAGAAGAGAAATCGAGAAGCGCATCTCCTCCATCCGGCACGCGACGATTGATATCGAAGCGGGTAACTTGAGCCGCCGCATTCCGATGACAGGCACTCCCGATGAATTCGGTAGATTAAGTGCCGATATCAATCGCATGCTCGATAGAATTCAGCATTTAATGGAGGGTGTTCGTCATGTATCGAATATCATTGCCCATAACTTACGCACGCCTCTTGGACTAATCAGAGGACATCTTGAGGAGTCGATGCGCGGGAATCGTGATCCGGAAAAGCTGGAAGCTGCCGGTGAATTCGCAATCGAAGAAATTGATAACTTGATCGTTGTTCTGGAAAAATTATTACAAATCGCTGAAGCAGAATCGAGCACCAGACGTCAGCCTTTTGAGCAGGTATCGATTAGTCAGGTTGTCACGAATTTACTTGAGTTATATGACGCAGCAGCTGAGGATCTGGGCGTCACAATTGTTACGGATATCGCTGGGGATCCCTTTATCGCCGGCGACAAGGATCTGCTCGCGGGAATACTTGCCAATTTAATTGATAACGCCTTGAAATACGCCGGCAGCCCTGCTTTAATTAAAATTGCTGCTGCGCAGCATGGAGATTTTATATGTTTAACGGTCGAGGATAACGGGCCTGGCATCCCTGAAATTGAACGTCAAAAAGTCGTCCAGAAATTTTATCGCGTAAACCGGCAGACACGTGGCAGTGGGTTGGGCTTGTCTATTGTTGCGGCCTTCACACAATTACACGGCGGCAGCATGGATATTGAAGATGCTGCACCAGGATTTAGGGTGCGTATTACCTTGCCGATCAGCGGATCTCCAACATTACCAAACGGTAACGAATCTAGTTCACTTTAATACCTGCCGCTCTGTAAAATCCGCGGGGGTCCTGGACTGGTTTAAATCGAGATCGAATGCAATACTTCAACAAACTCAGTAATCAACAAAAAAAAATAATTGGCATCGTGCTTGTTATTTTTCTGGTTCTTTTACTGACTTGGCTTATTTTCAAACCGAAAAAGCATATTGCTACCGTTGAAAGCACGATGGTCGTTGCAGCCCCTGAAGTCATTGCTTCTGGTGTGATTCGTTATAAATCTGGCGCAGCGCAGTTATCAATGATCCAGTCGCAGCTCATACCGATCAGTCCTGTGCCGATCGCAGATCAGCTCAGTGCCCGCATCGCTTACGACGATGAAGTCACCGCCCGAATTGGCGTAAGCTTTTCCGGACGTATTATCAGTCTCAAAGCAGCGCCCGGTGACGTAGTGAAAGCGGGCCAGGCACTGGCAATTATTGACTCGCCTGATTTTGGCACCGCTTATGCTGATTTGAATAAAGCACGTGCGGATGAAAAACGTAAACAATTAGCCGTCAAACGCGCCAAAGACCTCGTACCCGGAGAAGCAATTTCCACCCGAGACTGGGAAGCGGTGCAAGCTGAATATGCTCAGGCTCAGGCTGAGACAGCACGTGCTGAACAACGCTTAAAAAATATTAATCCACACGATTTACTGATCAAGGGTCAACGCGTCACCTTAGCGAGTCCAATGGACGGTATCGTGACGGAGAGGAATGCCACGCCAGCTCTAGAAGTCAGCCCTAATATGGCTGCACCACTTTTTGTCGTCACCGATCCCAAGAGTTTATGGCTAATGATCGATTTGCCGGAATCATTGCTCGGCCAGGTCAAGCTAGGTAGTGAGGTCGCGTTAGTGAGCGATGCTTATCCAACTGAACGTTTCAATGCAAAAATTATTCAACTCGGTCAGGTCATTAATCCCAATACCAGACGTGCCAACGTGCTCGCACGAATTGATAACTCTGCAGGTAAGCTTCTTCCAGAGATGTTTGTCCGTGCCTCCATTCTGCAGAATAATGGCCAGGGTGTGCGTGTGCCGAATGAAGCTATTTTGATCCGAGGCATTTACTCCTATGTCTTTGTTGAAACCAGTCCAGGCGAATTCACCTTACGTCCAGTGAAACTTTTGAAGCGGGGAATTGATTTCAGTTACGTAGGTGAGGGTCTAAAAGGTGATGAAAAAATTGTCATCAAAGGCGCCCTGCTTCTGGATGCTGAAATGGATTCACGCGCTGGCGACAAATAATGATCGATAAAATGATTGTGTTTGCGCTCACGCAGCGTATGTTCGTACTCGTAATGGTCGCGGTGTTGATCGGTTTTGGTGGCTTTGCGTTATCTAATTTACCGATTGAAGCTTTCCCGGATGTACAGGATGTTCAGGTTCGGGTGATTTCACAATTACCCGGTCAACCACCTGAAGACATGGAGCGCACGGTTACTTTGCCGATTGAGCGCGAAGTAGCCGGTATCCCTGGTCTCACAAACGTACGCTCCGTCACGATGACCGGGCTGTCGATTGTGACGCTGACCTTTGCTGAAGGTACCGATAACTATTTTGCGCGTCAGCAGGCCATGGAGAAGTTAGCGACCGTTGTGCTGCCTGCGGGTGTGCAACCCCAGCTAGCGCCCCTGTCCACTGCGGTGGGTGAGGTTTACCGATACCAGATTAAAGCGCCAGGACTCACAGATACTGAAGTACGTACTCTCCAGGACTGGACGATCCGACCCGCTTTGCGTATGACGCCTGGTGTAGCCGATATCGTAAGCTTTGGTGGAGCCATTAAAGAGTTTCACATTGAGATCGATCCTCTTGCCCTGCGTAAATACCAAATTACCTTGAGTCAGCTTAGTCAGGCGGTCAGCAGCGGTAATAGCAGTGCGGGTGGTGGACTGATCAAGCACGGAGACGCTTCTCTGGTTGTCAGGTCAGCTGGATTATTTTCGAGTCTCGATGATATTCGCAAGGTCGTGATAGCCGCGCGTCAGGGGCAGTCCATTACCGTGGGTGATGTAGCGACCGTGACCGAGTCAGAACGTCCGCGTTTTGGTATTGTGGCCGTCGACAAGCAGGACAGTATTATTGAAGGCATCGTATCAATGACTAAAGGTGGTAATCCATCGAAAATCAATGCTGCGTTAAAAGAGAGGATTGCTGAACTCGCCCCAAAACTGCCTCCAGGCGTCTCGGTCGTGCCTATCTACGACCGGACAGAACTAGTGTCCCACACCGTTCAGACTGTTGTTCACAATCTGATTATTGGTGCACTGCTTGTTTTTGCAGTATTGGTTGTATTTCTCTCGAGCTGGATTGCGGCCCTGGTTGTTGCAGCGGTCATTCCTTTGGCGTTACTTTTTGCTTTTATTTTGATGAATTCGCTTGGTGTTTCTGCGAATCTGATTTCTTTAGGTGCTGTGGATTTCGGTATCATCATCGATAGCGCTGTTGTGATTGTCGAGGCACTGATGGTTCGCCTGATGGTGAACAAACCCTCCGATGGACAAACAAGTGCTGCGGTCTCAGGCAGAATGCATGCACTGCATAGAACACTGACAGACATGTCTCGTCCTGTCCTGTTTTCTAAAGCAATCATCATCCTTGCCTTTGTCCCGATTTTTACTTTCCAGCGCGTTGAAGGAAAGATATTTACGCCTGTCGCACTGACGCTGACCTTTGCACTGATTGGTGCAGTGTTATTGACCTTTACTCTGTTACCGACGCTGTTGGCCTACGTTGTTCAGTGGCGACCTTTAGTAGAAAAACACAAACCCTGGCTGGACAACATTCAGGAACGCTATCGTTCGCTGGTGGTGCTCGCGATGGCCCATGCACGTAAAGCATTGCTGATTTCAGTCATACCAGTCGTGATAGCTTTTGGACTGGCCACTCAACTGGGCAGTGAATTCATGCCCAAACTTGATGAGGGCAATATTTGGCTGAGCATTACTTTGCCGACCTCCTCTTCCCTGGAAAATACCAAAGAAGTTGAGAGACTGGTGCGCAGCAAGATTCTGGAATATCCCGAGGTCTCTCGATTTATTTCCCATGTGGGCCGTCCTGATGACGGCTCTGATCCTAAAGGACCAAACAACCTAGAAAATCTGGTTGATCTCAAACCCCGCGATCAATGGCGCTTTGATAATAAAGAGCAACTGGTCAGCAGCATGTCTAAAGCCTTATCGACCATCCCTGGTATTTCTACAAATTTCTCGCAAGTAATCCAGGATAACGTAGAGGAATCTCTGTCAGGCTTTCGTGGTGAGATTGTGGCAAAAGTCAGTGGACCCAAACTGGAAATCCTTGAAGAAAAAGCCGTACAGATTGTTTCTGTCATTCAGGGGATTCGCGGTGCAACCGACGTCGAAGCCACAAAGATTAGTGGTCAGTCAGAAGTCGTTGTAACCCCCGACCGCTCAAGACTTGCCCGCTACGGCATCACGATCGGTGATGTCAGCACACTTGTGAATCAGGCCATGTCAGGTGCCTCAGTTACGAGTTTTTATGATGGTGACAAGCGCTTTGATGTGGTTGTGCGCATGGATTCCAAGCATCGTAACAGCATTGATGCCATATCTAATTTGCAACTCGAATTACCTGGTACTCAAGTCGGAAATGGAACAGGTACCGTGTCACTGGGCGATGTCGCCACCATCGAAGTACGCGAAGGTGCTTCGCGCATTTTGCGTGAATCAGGCTCCCGTATTGTGATCGTCAAGATGAATCTGATCGGCAGGGATCAGGGCAGTTTTGTCAAGGAAGCTCAAAAAACTGTTGCGCGAGAAGTCAAGTTGCCGCCAGGTTATGTACTGACTTGGGGTGGTCAGTTTGAAAACTCTCAGCGTGCCGCAAAACGTTTGATGGTCATCATACCGCTCACGGTACTGCTGATATTTTCACTGCTTTTCTGGGCCTTTAAGTCAATCCGACTGGCAAGTCTGGTGCTTGGTATGTTGCCATTTACGCTAATAGGCGGTCTGGCTGCTTTGGAGCTCGCGGGGTTGAACCTCTCAGTTTCTGCTGCGGTAGGATTTATCGCGGTAGCGGGTATCTCGGTACAAAACAGTGTGATTATGGTTGAGGAAGTGATTTTGCGAATACGCGATGGCGAAAGTAGCGCGAACGCAATATTGAACGGGGCGGTTTCTAGATTACGACCTATCTTGATGACTGCGCTCATGGCGGGTCTAGGTCTTTTGCCCGCGGCGCTTTCACAGGGTATCGGTAGTGAAACAAATCGTCCTTTTGCTTGTGTCATCGTAGGTGGTATTGCCACCGGCACGATTTTCATGCTTTTAATTTTGCCGGCTGCCCTACGACTATTTGGAAATTTTTCGGAAGCTTCCGAAACAAACGATGCAAAGTATGATGATCATCTGGAATCCACATACCATGCTTAAGCGCAATGTCATGGATCTAAAAATGAATCTGCTTAATGCTTGTGTAAAGCCGAGCATCCTGCGTTGCATGCCGATGAGACGTACCTCTGCACTCGCAATGATTGCGCTGCTTGCAGGTTGTGCGGTGGGGCCTGATTATGTGCGCCCTACACTACCAGAATCTAAATCATATTCAACTACAGCACTGCCAGCACAAACGGATTCTGTACCAACCCTAGCAGGTGCCGCGCAGCGCTTTGCAATTGAAAGTGATATACGCAGTGACTGGTGGACTTTATTTCAGTCCAAAGCGCTCAATGAATTGATCGAACAATCGTTTCAGTCGAATCCAAATATCGAGGTAGCAAAGCGTGCGCTAAAGGTTGCACAAGAAGGCGTCTACGCACAACAAGGTTACTTTTTTCCGACTGTCGCAGCAAATTACACACCCACGCGTACAAAAATTGCAGGCAATCTGGGCTCTAATGCACCAGGCATTCAAGGCGACGGGACCTTGATTCAGGGCTATCAAGGAACGCCGGCCAATGAAGGTGGCACAGCGCCCTTTAATGGCCCTACCCTTTATAGTTTTCATACTGCTCAATTAACCGTTGGGTTTGTACCCGACGTGTTTGGTGCAAATATCCGGATGGTGGAAACTGCACAGGCACAAACCAATGTCCAGCAATTGCAGTTGCAGGCGAGCTACGTCACGCTGGCAACTAATATCGTAGCCGCAGCGATTCAGGACGGCCTACTCAGAAAACAGATCGCGATCACCAACGAAATGATCGATGCAAATACGACTTCAGTTGACCTCGTTAAACGCCAACATAAAGCTGGTTTTGCCTCATTACTTGATTTGTCGATGCAGCTCAGTGCCCTGAATCAGGTCAAACAATTACTCCCACCCTTACAAAAACAATTTGAGCAGAATCGTGATTTGTTGCGTGTATTGGCTGGTCTGACTCAAGATCAGGAAGTCCCTGCCTTCAATCTGGACACCTTCAAGCTCCCTGAAGAATTACCACTCACCTTACCGGCAAAGCTCATTGAACAGCGTCCCGATGTCCGAGTGGCTGAAGAGCAACTGCGTGCTGCCAATGCGCAGATTGGTGTTGCCCGAGCGGCGCGTTTGCCTCAGTTCCTGATCAACGGCACCATCGGTGGAGCGGCAGCAAACTTTGATCAGATGTTCTGGAGTGGTAGTGGCGCATTTTTTCAGTTGATGCTTGGTATTACGCAACCAATATTTGATGGTGGCACCTTGATGCATCGCGAATATGCAGCAACCGAATCGCAAAAACAGGCTGCGGCGCAATATCGTGCTACGGTGCTGACGGCTTTTCAGAACGTAGCCGATACCTTACATGCGATCCATGCAGATGCGCAGGCCTTGAGTGTCGCGAATGAATTAACCCTTGCGTCTCGCGCAACCTATGATTTGACCGCACGTCAGCATGCTAGCGGTTATCTCGATCGTCTGGCACTTATTAATGCCCAACAAACTTATCGTCAGGCTCTGCTCAGTCTCTCACAAGCCCAGGCAAGCCGCCTGGGGGATACTGCCGCGTTATTCCAATCACTCGGTGGTGGCTGGTGGAACCGCTCAGGGAGCGATCAAGCCGTTGATGTAGCCATCAATAAATGACAGCTCGTTACTGACATCACGGGTTTTACCGTTAGCTTTAAACGTCTTACCCGTGAATTCAAAGTTTGATTTCAGTCCGTCTTTTGAATCAGTCGCGAGCCCCATCATGATTGCCATCATCTTTTGAGCATTATCTATAGCCTTACCTTTAGCCAGTAACTGTCCAGATGCTCGAAGCGAGTCCGCAGCAGAAAACTCAGTACTTGCAGGGTTTGAGGATTTGAGTAACTCGACTTTCACATCACCGCTGACTGCGCCAGAATTGACTTGTGCAGAGATCTTCGGAAGCGAAACCGTAAATCCCTGATTCACTAATTTACGCAAAGCGGCTTTTGAGCGAGACTGTTCATCCGCAGTCAGATTCTGAAAATCATCCGAATCATTGGCGATCGAAGACAGCGTATCAATACTCGAAAGGTCTAATCCGGCAAGACTTAAGTCAATGACTACATCTCGGATTTTTTGTCCTGCAACGCTCAGACTGTTCAGTTTGTGATTAATGTTCAGATCGATACGATCACCGCGCTCGGATACGGTAGTCTGCACCCCCATTCCTTCAGCAGTACCGTATTTAGTGCTGAGCTTATCAATAGCAAACTCAAAACTGCCAATTCCCCTGTTACGGTTAGTGAAGTCGGCCTTGGCACTCACCCCATCAACATCTAATGGCAAACCTTCTGAAAGCATTGAGATGCGGGCGGTTTTCCAGTCAAATGCCACGGCTTGACCCGCCCAGGAGAACTGACCACTCGAAGGTGATATCTGCAGTCGATCATTGCCATCGCGCATGACAAGTTCTGGCATTTTTAACGAAGTCAGTGCACGACCACCGTAGCCGAGTTGACCGCGGCCCTGCAATGCTAATTCGGAACCGAATAAGCGGTTAATTTCCACCCCATATTCACCCGATGGTTTCATGTTCCAGTTAAAACGCAAGGAAGATTCAGGTAAGAGTAAATTTGAAATACGGTATTCAACCAACACTGAAAATTTTTGTTTACCGGTTGCAACATCCGCACCCAGCTCATTGAACCGGATTTCAAACTGTCCTTGGGAATGAAACAGACTTTGTTCATGTTTCAAATTAACTAAACGTAATTTTTTTTGTTTGGTTGTTTGTTCAACAAGCGTTGATACCCATTTTTCAGTTGTTTTTCCTATATAAATACTTGCACCTAGCCAGGCAGCGCAGGCAAGCAATACAGCAACAACAAGAGTAATCGCAATTTTTTTGATAGGCATTTAATTAATTTCCAAATTCTTTTGATAATTCTGCTGCACGTTGATCTGCCGCGCACATGGCTTGTTTCACAATTTCAATAAAGTTTCTATTTTTAAATACCTCTAGCGCTGCGGCGGTCGTGCCTCCCTTAGAAGTCACACGTTCACGCAGGACTGAAGCAGGCTCAGCTGACTCTGACGCAAGCTTGGTCGAGCCTGTCAATGTGGCTAGCGCAAGTGTTCTGGCTTGGTCGACGGTCAGACCTAACTCAACGGCCCCCTCGATCAGTGATTCCAGAAATAAAAATACATAAGCCGGGCCTGAACCGGACAACGCAGTGACGGCATCGATAGACTGATCGTTATCGACCCATACTGCTTGTCCGACAGCACTGAGCAAGCTGGTCGCCACTTCACGTTCCTGGGCGGAAAGGACAGGGAGAGCGGCCATACCCGTTACTCCCGCAGCCACCAGAGCTGGCGTATTGGGCATGCATCTGACAATGTGGCCATACCCTTCGGAGTCGTTGCCTAGCCATTTAGAGAGCGACGCAATTGAGATGCCTGCCGCAATGCTGATCACAAGGGTCTTAGACTGAAGATATGGCTTAGTTGAAAGTACGACTTCTCGCATTTGTTGCGGTTTAACAGCAAACACCCAGACGGTGTGTTGTGACAACAAGGCATCAGGCTGTGCGGAAACACTGACGCCACGAGCCTGCCATTGGGCACGAAGCTCCTCAGATAACTCAATGATATGTATCTGCGAAGCTGGACAGCCTTGCTTCAGCCAGCCCGATACCAGTGCATTGGCCATATTGCCACCGCCAACAATTGCTATGGAAGGAAACTTATTCATCAATCATTATCCAAATCAGTGAAAGACTGTTTCTACAAAGATACCTGCAAATACCGCACAGCCAAACCAGGTGTTATGCAGAAAAGCCTTAAAACAAGCCATACGTTCACGATCGCGTATCCAATACAGATGGGTCATTGCGATCAAGCTCGCACAGCTCAAACTCAACCAGTACGCTAATCCCCAGCCAAACAAATGACCCGAAATAGCGAGTAAAAAAATTGTCAGAAAATAAGACAACCCAACAAAAAAAATATCGTAACGACCAAAAGTAATAGCAGAGGTTTTAAGCCCTAATCTAATATCGTCATCCCGATCAACCATTGCATACTCGGTATCGTATGCGATCGCCCAGCTGACATTGGCTAATAGCATTAACCATGCTGCAAGTGGGATCATATTCTGAATCGAGGCAAAAGCCATGGGAATTCCAAAACCGAAGGCGATACCCAGATAGGCTTGTGGAATAGCAAAAAAACGTTTGAATAAAGGATAGGTTATTGCTAACACCGCTGCCACCACGGCCAGCGCCCAGGTTAATCCATTAAGAGGAATGATTAGCAACAAGCTGACCAGTCCCAGCACGACCGCGACCCCGATGGCTTCTTTGGGTTTGATCAAGCCTGAGGTCAGCACACGTGACTCGGTGCGTTTGACATGAATATCTACATCCCGGTCAAAATAATCATTCAGCGCACAACCTGCCGAACGCATGAGAACAGTCCCCGTTACATAAATAAAAAATATGTGCCAGGCAGGCCAGCCATCGCTCGCAGCAAACAAGGCCCAGAGTGTCGGCCAAAGTAGCAGCAAAATCCCGATTGGTTTGTCAAGACGGACAAGCTTTGCGTAAAGCCCAAGACGTGTCTTGCTAAAAATAAACATTGTGAGTATCCGTTGAGTTCTTAAGTCAGATGATTATTTAGCATCGTGACACCTTCAAGACCACAAGCATAAACAGCTTCTTTGAGCGCCTCGATCGAAGCGACTCTTGGAAAGCTTTTTCGCCAGGCAAGCACAACCCGTCGATCAGGAACAGGCTTGTCAAAGGGAATATAGCTGAGCAATTCGCTGTTTCGATCATGCGCTTTTACTGCCGACATAGGCATAACCGTAATACCAATACCTGCCGCAACCATATGGCGAATCGTTTCAAGCGAGGAGCCTTCAAAGGTACGCTGAATACCTTCACTGGCGGCGGCAAATTTTGAAAGCTCTGGACAGACTTCCAGGACTTGATCGCGGAAGCAATGGCCAGAGCCAAGTAACAGCATATTCTGTAGCTTGAGATCTTCGGCCGAAATCGTCTTTCGCTTGGCCCAGGGGTGATTGACAGGCGTGACCACGACAAACTGTTCATCATAGAGTGACTCAGTGACGAGTCCGGTTTCTGGCAGCGGGAGCGCCATAATCGCGCAGTCGATCTCGCCCTGACGCAGCAACTCAATGAGTCGATGGGTAAAGTTTTCTTGCAGAATTAATGGCATCTGCGGTGTGCGCTCAATTTGTTTAGGAACCAGTTTCGGTAGCAGATAGGGACCAATGGTATGAATCACACCAACCCGTAAAGGTCCAGCGAGCGGATCGTTACCAAGCCTAGCGATTTCCTTTAAGTTTGCACTTTCCTCAAGAACTTTTTGAGCCTGAGATACAAGCTGTTGTCCAACGGTGGTCACACCGACCTCAGTGCCGCCGCGCTCAAATATAGTCACCCCCAGCTCTTCTTCGAGTTTTTTGATCGCGACAGATAATGTTGGCTGGCTGACGAAACAGGCCTCTGCTGCGCGACCAAAATGACGTTCCCTTGCTACGGCAACGATATATTTGAGTTCAGTGAGTGTCATTTTTTTTATCCATTGAATTTATTCACGACAAAATTTTTTTTGGGGATGTGTTTGGTATTAACTACGCAAAAAGTCTTCCCTGCCCCGCATCCATCGCTCTAAATGACGTTCCACAATATCAGGGTGATGTAGCCTGAGGTCTGTGGCGACTTCGCGGGCAGCACGTACAATTTCACTGTCATGTGCCAGATCCGCGAAACGCAACAATGCAACACCTGATTGCCTCGAGCCAAGTAATTCACCCGGGCCTCTCAAATCAAGATCGCGTTGCGCGATTTCAAATCCGTCCTGCGTCTCATACATTGCGCGTAATCTTTCGCGCGCGATCATGGATAAAGGATGTTGAAACATCAAGACACAGACGGAACTCGCATGTCCGCGGCCTACCCGGCCCCTCAGTTGATGCAGTTGCGCGAGACCAAAACGCTCAGCGTGTTCAATCACCATCAGCGAAGCATTGGGTACATCGACTCCCACCTCAATCACTGTGGTGGCGACAAGGACCTGAATCAAACCTTCACGAAAATCCTTCATGACTGAGGATTTTTCGGCCGTTGACAACCTGCCATGTACCAGTCCTACGTTCAACTCTGGCAGGGCTTGCGTGAGTGCTTGATGGGTATCAACTGCAGTCTGAAGTTCTAGCGCCTCGCTTTCCTCAACCAGTGGACAGACCCAATACGTCTGTTGACCGTTGATCGCAGACTGGGCAATATGGGAAATAATTTCATCACGGCGCGAGTTTGCGACCAGTTTAGTCAGTACGGGTGTGCGGCCAGGCGGAAGCCCTTCGATGGTAGAGACTTCCAGGTCAGCATAAAAGGTCATCGCCAGGGTACGGGGAATGGGTGTTGCACTCATCGTTAGCTGATGCGGGACCCAATCCTGTAAGTCTGCTTCACCTTTTCGTGAAAGCAGCAGTCGTTGACCAACGCCAAACCGGTGCTGCTCATCGACGATGACAAGACCGAGGTTTTCAAATTCCACTGTTTCCTGAATCAGGGCTTGCGTGCCGATGATCAGCCGCGCCTTGCCTGTGCGTATATCTTCAAGGGCAATTTTACGTGCACGTGGAGAAATACTACCTGTCAACCAACAGATACCGATGCCGAGCGGTTCAACCCATGACTGCATTTTTTGATAGTGCTGTTGAGCAAGAATTTCAGTAGGCGCCATGATGGCGACTTGAACGCCTGCTTCGATAGCTTGCATGGCTGCGAGTGCGGCAACAATCGTTTTGCCACTGCCCACATCGCCCTGCAGTAAACGGTACATCGGATAGTCACGCGCGAGATCCAGACTAATTTCATTGACGACTTTAATTTGAGAGTCTGTCAAAGTAAAAGGTAGGCTGCGCAGCAAACGCTGGCATAAATTTTCAGGGCTATCAGTACTTGCCAGCGCACGGCTACGCTTTGAACGCCGGGCATCGCGGGCGGCGGCGAGAGAGAGTTGTTGTGCCAGCAGTTCATCGAATTTAATACGTATCCATGCAGGATGCGTATGTTCGATCAAGGCTTGTGCATCCATATCAGGCGTGGGTGAATGCAAAGTATGGATGGCGATATCAAACGCCAGAAGCCCCAATTTTTTAACTAAGGTAGCGGGTAACGTATCAACGAGTGATACTTGTCCAAGCGCGTGCAAGATGGCTTTACGTAAACTTGGCTGACTCAAGCCATCCGTGGTCGGGTAGACAGGAGTCAGTGATGCGGGCAATGGTGAATGTGGTGCAGTGATCTTAGGATGAATAATTTCCAGTCCATTAAAACCACTGCGCACCTCACCCCTGATACGCCAACGGCGCCCAGGTTTCATTTGCTGTTGCTGGCTGGGATAAAAAGTCAGCCACCTCAACGCTAGTTCGCCTGAGTCGTCGCGAACCGAAGCGGTCAACTGACGACGCGGTTTATATTTGACTTCGCAATCGATTACTTCAGCTTCAATCTGAGCCGACATCCCTCCCCGCAGTGATGCGATTGAAGCAATCGCCGTTTCATCCTCGTAACGTAATGGAAGATGCAGTACAAAATCTTGAGGATTGCGTAGCCCCAGTCGTTCAAATTTTTGTTGAACGACTGACCCTGTTTGCGCCGCTGAGACTTTTGCAGGAGACGAACCGGGTTTAGGCTGCACGATGTTTAGAGGACTAGGACGGCTTCAATTTCGAATTGAGCGCCTTTGGGAAGACTCGCTACACCAATTGTTGAACGCGCTGGATAAGGTTCTGGTAGAAATTCTGCCATCAAGCCATTAGCAATTGAAAATTTACCCAGATCTGTCAGGAATAAGGTGAGCTTAACGATCTGCTCTAACCCGCCACCCGCCGCTTCGATGACCGCTTTCATATTTGCGAGGGATTGTTTGACCTGATCCTCGAAATGTTCAGAAATCATTTCACCTGTTGCAGGGACCAGACCTATTTGGCCAGAAAGGTAAACCGTATTTCCTGCTTGCGCGACAACGGCTTGTGAATACGGACCGACTGCTGCAGGTGCTGCATTGGTATGAATAATCGATTTAGACATCATTAACTCCTTGCTATTAACTATTGAATTTTACCTTTCAATAGATTGTTTCGATAAATATTATGAATAAAAATGATAACATTCGTAAATACAAATCAATCTCATTTGGATTAACTTATTAATGAAACTTTTTAGATGTTTGCTTCTGACATTGATATGCGTGACTAATACAGAGGCTCAGACTTTAACTGTGGGTCAAGGCGAAGTGAACTTGTATACAACAAGGGAGCCAAAACTTATCAAACCCTTGCTCGAAGCATTTACCCTGCAGACAGGTATCACAGTCAAAACATCTTTCATCAAAGATGGTTTGATTGAAAAAGTTAAAGCAGAAAAACATCTCTCCCCTGCCGATGTCATCATGACAGCAGATATTGGTAATCTGGTGGACTTGGAGAAAAGTGAGGCTTTCCAGCCGATCGATTCTTCCCTGCTCTTAGAGGCAATTCCTGCCAATCTGCGCAGCACAGAGGGAACCTGGTATGCGCTTTCCCTGCGCGACCGTGTCCTCTACGCCGACCCGTCGCTAGCCCTGACTGAGTTTAATTATGAAGACCTGGCAGACGCAAAATGGGCAGGCAAGGTTTGCATTCGATCAGGCCAGCATCCCTACAATATTGGTTTGATCTCTGCCATGCTGATTCACAACGGTGAACAGAAAACAGAGCAATGGTTAAAACAGGTCAAAGCAAACCTCGCAAGACCCGCGACAGGCGGCGATCGCGACGTTGCCCGAGATATTCTTGGTGGCCTGTGCGAAATTGGCATTGCCAATGCGTACTACGCTGCGCAGATGAAAACCTCAAAAACAGGTTCTGAACAGCGCAAATGGGGTGACGCGATAAAGGTGATTCGTCCAACATTCAAAGCGACCAATACTACCTTTGTCAATATAAGCGGTGCAGGCGTTGCGCGTTACGCACCGAACCGCAGCAACGCAATCAAGCTGATGGAATTTCTGGCCTCTGAAAATGGCCAAAAAATGTATGCGAGCGCTGATTTTGAGTACCCAGTCAGAAAAAATATTACGCCAGACCCTATGGTTGCAAGTTTCGGTCCACTGACAATCGACTCTCTATCCCTGAAAGATATTGCTGCGCGTCGAAAACAAGCCAGTGAGTTAGTCGAAAAAGTAAAATTCGATCAATAAGACATGATTCCAACGCGACATCTTGCGGCAAGCTTCATGAGCGCAGCCATCGCCACACCGGTCATCTTCTTGCTATGGATTGCCTTAAGCAGCCCCATCGCAACCTGGCTCGCACTATTCAGTCCGACGATTATTACAGGTGCTGTAAATACTTTTTTATTATGTGCGGGTGTTGCAGTTTTAGTGTGCTTGATTGGTGTGGGTACTGCATGGCTTGTCGTTGCGTATCAATTTAAAAGCAGGCACATATTGAGTTGGGCATTACTGCTGCCTCTGGCGATACCCGCTTACATTGAAGCCTATGTGTATCTGGATCTCTTACATCCGCTCGGTCCTATTCAGAGTTTAATTAGAGAAACCTTAGGTTACTCCAGTCCCAAGCAATGGCGATTTGCTGATCTGCGTGGATTACCTATGGCGATCCTGCTTCTGGGCTTCGTGCTTTATCCCTATGTCTATTTAAGTACCCGCGCGATGTTCATGACGCAACCTGGAAATTTAATTCACGCCGCACGCGGCTTGGGTTTATCAGAGTTTGCTGCGTTTAGACGCGTTGTGTTGCCCATGGCACGGCCAGCAATCGCGATCGGTTTGAGTCTTGCGCTGTTAGAAACTATCAATGATATCGGCGCCTCGGAGTTCCTGGGGGTTCGCACACTTACTGTTGAGATTTATACAAACTGGAATACGAAAGGTGATTTAGTCGGCGGTGCAAGAATTTCTATCTTGTTGCTGACGATCATTTTAATCATTGCATTTTTCTTACGCGATAAAAAGAATCAAGCCTCCTATCGTAATGCGCGCGGGACAAACTCTATTGCACCTCGGGAGTTATCGCCCAAAGCTTGTGCGTTGGTGTTGGTGTTGGGATGGTTACCCGTTCTCGTAGGGTTCATCGCACCGTGTAGCTATCTGATCTATCAGATAGCAAACCGTCTGGAGGGAACTGAAATCTTTACCACGTCCATACTGGAGGCACTGAGCAATTCAGTTTTGATTGCTAGTTCAGCAACTTTAATTTGTATGATTTGTGCAATTATTTTTGCCTGGTCTGCGAGAGAACCAATCACGTCTTTGACATCATCCGTAAAAATAAAAATCAGCGCATATATTGGAAAAATTGGCTACACGGTCCCCGGAACGATGCTGGCAATCGGACTCATCACTCCCTATGGCTGGTTAGACAGGATGCTCAATTCGCTTCTGAATTTAATTGGCTACCCTACAACGGGCTTACTGATACTTGGTTCGACTGCAGGCGTAGCCTGTGCATGTGCAATACG
>CANCRX010000030.1 GCA_947380655.1 Alcaligenaceae bacterium
CGAGCCATTGCAGAAGGAGCAGATGTCATCATTCCTGCAGAAGGCGTACTGTCAGAGTTTCTCTATAACAATCACATCAACATGATTGATGGTGTCCCGGTGCTTGACTCATTTGGCGTAGTCTGGACCTACGCAGCCATGATGGTGAATCTGCGGGAAAAGCTCGGCCTTTCAGTCAGCAGGAAAATGCACTATCAGCGTAACAACCCTGAATTAATCACAGCGTTGTTACGCAAGTAATTACCTGTTTACTGACCACTGATCCTCTTGCCAAACGAGGAGGCATACGCGGCAGAACGGAAATTAAGAACGGGATCCGCGGTTGGTGAAACACCATCACTCATCACCAGCGGATCGAAATTTATTTTTTCGCAATCCGCGCCCTTCTGGAGCGTAGCCGAGGTCAGCGTTAACACACCGGCCTCGATTTTTTTACGCTCAGCAGGCCAATACACGGTCGGGTTCGTTTGCTCGTCACCTGGCTCACCAATCGTCACCATCATTTTCCAGCGTATCGGGCCTTTGCTGGCTTTAGCCATTAAATCCTCATCAAGAAAACGCGCAGGTGCGCTCGCCATCTCAGCATCGGTCAAGCGCTTGACACCGTCTTCAGGCACGAATTGCCATTTGACCAACGTCGTCTCATTTTTTTGATTGATGAATTTAAATGTGTGGATACTGAAAAAATCACTATTCGCATAACTGGCGGGAGGATTGTTTTTCGCCATGAACTCACCGAGTGGCTTGGCATCGGGGTGCGTCTCTCTGAAGGCTTTTTGCTTTTCTGGATCAGGCTTACCTGTTGCAGGATCTGGCATATTGGACATTGCCGCATCATAAAAAGTCTGGGGTGTTGCGGCACTAAAGACCGGAACATTGAGCATCGTAATGTGATGAATACTGTTGCCTGGCAAGGCGAACTGCAACGCCAGGCCTCGGGGGCTTTTCGCACTATCAGGCGCTTTGGGGTTGCCACCAGCGAGTGAGAAACGACCCACTACAGGAATATTCGCGCCTGAGAACAAGGCTGAGCGACTGTAGGCTTGAGCTTGTTTTGAACCAACAAACGTACCTTTCACACAGATACCAATAATATGATTACGTCGCTCACCTGGCGTGACACCACTAAGTTTTTCCAGTGCACCAACCACCTGATCCGCAGTGGGTGCTTGTTGCGCCTGAGCCTGCGATATACAAAGTAGGCTTACCGTCAGAGCACTCAGCGTTGAGAACCGTTTAAGCGAAATTTTGTACATATTCTGAACCTCAGTTCTTAGGGGGTTAACAAGATTACGATCCACGATGATCGATGATCGATCATATTTTTTAACAAGATAGCAGACTCACCCTGTTGATTGCTATATTATTTATCGATAACTAAAAAAATCCTTATTTCCGGATGAGACAATCGCTATGCAAATCAAAGCTATCAGACCTGATTTTGTCGCTGAAATCACCGAAATAGACCTTAGGCTGCCTTTGTCTGATGCGCAGGTCGCAGAGATCGACAAAGTAATGGATCATTTCGCCGTCGTCGTGTTTCCCGCGCAAGCGCTCAACGATGATCAGGAGTTTGCCTTTGCAAACCGTCTAGGCCCTCTTGAGGAGACGCGCGCAGTCGTCGACGTTCACAAGCAGCGGCTGGCTTATAACCAGATGAATGATATTTCCAACCTGGATGTAGATGGATCCATACTCGCCCTCGATGATCGGCGTCGCATGTTTAATCTCGGTAACCTTTTGTGGCATTCCGACAGTAGTTTTAAAGCTACCCCTGCGAAATACTCCATGCTGCATGCCCGTATCATTCCACCCGAGGATGGCAATACGGAATTTGCAGACATGCGTGCGGCCTGGGATAGACTGCCTGAAAAAACCAAACATCAAATCGAAACGCTTGTCTGCGATCACTCACTGATTTATTCTCGGGCACAATTAGGCTTTGATGCATTCACCGAACAAGAGCTGATCAATTACACACCCGTGCCACAACGACTCGTACGTCGTCATCCTGGCTCACATCGCAAATCCATTTACCTGGCCTCTCATATCGGAACAGTGCATGGCATGCCGCGCCCTGAGGCCATGGTGCTGATCAGAGATTTAATTGAGCACGCCACTGCTCGCGAGTTTGTGTACAGCCACAAATGGAAGCAATTTGATTTAGTCATGTGGGACAACCGCTGCACTATGCATCGTGCACGCCCCTACGACGATAAAAATCATAAACGTGACATGCGGCGCATGACATTGACGGACTGTGCACCGACACTTGAACAGCCGGCTTAAGCTGATACGAAATAAACGTTAAGGGATTCTGGTCAAGGCTTCGATAACGTCCCTCGTCTTTGGACTGGAACCGTATTCAGAAATCAACTGCGCTCTTTTACCAAGCTCGAATTCTTTAAATTCAAAACCTGGTGCAACGATGCAACTCACCAGACCGTATGACTGAGGATCAACCGGTTGCGCGGCAAACCACAAGTGGGCCGCAATGGTTACCTGATAGTTACTCGCGTCGTGTCCGATCCTCACACTTTGTAGCGTACCGCATTCATCAAAAAAATGAATTTCTACATCGCATCCGGAATGAAATAACCATGTTTCCTCGCAACCAATTCTGTGCCAGGCTGAAAAATCACTGCCTTCGAGCAGATAATAAATGGAGGTATAAGCACTGCGTGATTCATTCAACAATGACGAACTCACCTGATGCAGCGAGCGGTGCACTTCTTTGTAATAACCGCCCTCAGGATGCGGCACAAGCTCAAGACTCTGGATGATTTTTTCAATTGCTTTCAAGCAGGTGCTCTTATGGTGTGAGTTACAGAAAGTTCATCATACAGATATCAGCGGTTACTGAACCACAAAGCCCGCCTCTTTGACTATTTTTGCCAACGCAGGTCTTGTCTCATCGAGATACTTCTGAAATCCTTCAGGCGTATCAGCAATCGTGGTGTAACCATTGATATACACATACTGCTTATCAAACTCAGGATCTTTCATGATCTGCCTGACCGCCAATGCGATCTTATCCACAATAGGTCGAGGTGTGCCTGCCGGGGCTGCAAGCATCATTTTAAAAGTCAGATCTGCACCCACATAGCCCTGCTCCACCATCGTCGGCACATTCGGAAACATCCAGTTTCTTTGGGGGCCGTTCGTCGCGATCGGAATCATTGTCTTGGCGTCAATCTGCGGCTTAGCGAGATGAGGAGGCAACCACGCGCTATCCACTCGGCCGCCGAGCATGTCAACCACTATTGGATTCATGCCGTTATACGGAACGTGGTTCATCTTATAGCCGCCTGACAAACCACCCAATATCCGCATACGAAATTCCGAGGGGCTCCCCACGGCTTCCGAACCAAAGGTAACCTGGCCCGGATTTTTTTGAGCCATATCCAAAAACTCTTTCAGCGAGCGCGCAGCAATATCTGGCCGAACGACCAGAAAACCAAAACCCTCAGCTAGTCGCATGATGGGTTGAAAATCTTTTTCAGGGCTATAGGTAAGATTTTTCTTCAGCAGTCCGTTAGCTAAAAAAGCAGCGTCACTTGCAATAAAAATAGTGTACCCATCCGGCTTACTTTTGCTCACGTACGCCGCCCCGACCGCCTCGGAAGCGCCCGGTTTGTTCTCTACGACAACTGACTTGCCCCACTTCTGCTCTAAACGACTCGCCAGCGCTCGGCCAAGCAAATCAGTAATTCCCCCGGGAATATAGGGCACAACAATTTTGACAGTCTGCGTCGGGAAAGTCTCTGCTGACTCGTTGCCATAGGCATGTGGCAGCATAAAGATCGCAAGGACAACAAACAAATTTTTGATATGTTTAATTTTCACTTTGTCTCCTCATTCGCAAGGATGGTCTCAGGCCATTTTTAAATTGCAACTTGATTCGAACACCGAATAGTGATTCTTGCAAGTATTTATGCAATACTCGAAAAAAAGCGCTCAAACGCACGGAGACAATGTGAAAAGCAAATTATTTTCCCCAATCCAGATCCGCGGACTCACACTAAAAAACCGCGTTGTGCTCTCGCCCATGCTGACCTACGAGGCTGACCACGGCTTTCCAACAGACTGGCATCTCGCACATTATGGTAAATATGCCGTAGGCGGTGCAGGGCTCGTCTTTGTCGAGTCAACCAAAGTCGATCCGAGAGGATGTACGACGCCAAAAGATCTTGGTCTCTGGAAGGACGAGTTTATTGCGCCATTGTCACGTATCACCTCGTTCGTGAAATCACGTGGTTCCGCGGTTGGGATACAACTTGGCCACTCCGGCCGTAAAGCGAGGAACTCTCTCCCCTGGCAAGGTCGCTTGCCCTTGGGACCAGAACAAAAGGGTGTTGATCATGACGAAGAATGGGAACTCATCGGCCCCAGTGCGGTTGCAGCAACAGCAAAGTCAAGCACGCCTAAAGAAATGACTCGTGACGATATCCAGCAGCAGATTGAACTCTGGGGTGCTGCGACGGTTCGTGCCAATCAGGCTGGCTTTGACGTGCTAGAAATCCACTGTGCGCATGGATATTTATTGCACCAGTTTCTCAGTGCGCGGGCCAATCAAAGAAACGATGAATACGGCGGATCGATAGAAAACCGCATGCGCTTCACTCTCGAAACTGTCGCACGCGTTCGAGCCTGCTGGCCTGCTGAGAAACCATTATTCGTCAGAGTTTCAGCAATCGATGAAGCGGGTTGGTCCATCGAAGAGAGTGTCTTGCTATGCAAACACCTGAAAGTACTTGGTGTGGATGTAATCGACTGCAGTAGCGGTGGCATGGCCGAATACTCGATCGCGAGCGGTGAAAATCGTCCCGGCTATGGCTATCAAGTCCCCTACTCTGAAACCATCAAAAGAGATGCGGACATTCAAACAATGGCCGTAGGTTTGATTATCCATGCCGATCAGGCTGAAAGTATTCTTCAGCATAACCAAGCCGATCTCGTCGCGATTGGTCGTGAGATGTTGCATAACCCTAACTGGGTGATGGACGCCGCTGATAAATTAAATGAAGAGGACGTGTTTGGTATCGTCGCAGAAAACTATGGCTATTGGCTTGAAAAAAGAGCCCACACTGGTTTCAACAAAAAAACATCGACCTGGCTGCATGGCATAGACAGTTGACTGAGAACCTCGACGTTCACGGAGACGCTCAATGGGCAAACGCAGTTATGAAATTCGTGTCGCACACCACGGCAATGACCTTGTAGGTGAGTGCCCACTCTGGCATCCGACAGAAAATAAACTCTACTGGGTTGATACACGACGTCCAGCGATCCAGAGACTGGAAACGGATGGCTCAGTCAGGACTTGGAGTATGCCAACAAATGTTGGCTCAATTGTTTTCAGAAAAGATGGAAACTTAATCGGTGCGCTGAAAAACGGCTTCTGTGAAATAGACCTAAACACCGGACTGACAACAATCATCGAGGATCCTGAACCAGAATTTCCTGAAAACAGATTGAACGATGGAAAATGCGATCAGAAGGGACGTTTCTGGTGCGGGTCTCGCGACCCGACAGACCACAATCCAGGAGGCTCACTGTATAGGCTTGATCCGGATTTCTCAATAAAAAAAATGGATACAGGCTTTATTGTTTCCAATGCGATGGCCTTTAGCCCGGATGGCAAAACGCTCGTCTTTGGAGATAGTCGTGGCGAGACGGTGTGGAAATATGATCTTGATCTCGAACAAGGCGAGATCAGCAATAAGCGAGTGTTTATTTCAACCGAAGGATTACCCTGGCGAATAGACGGAGCAACCTTTGATGCGCAGGGCTATTACTGGTGCGCCCTGGTCGGTGGTGGTGCCATCGGTAGATTTGACCCCGTCGGCAGACTCGATCAACTGATTCAGGTTCCTGTCACGCACCCGACGATGTGTAATTTCGGCGGGCCCGCTTTGGATGTGTTGTATGTCACATCGGGAACGGTCTTTTTGAATGAAACCCAAAAGATGCAGCAACCCCTGGCTGGGTCTTTGTTTTCAATTCACGGTCTCGGTGTCAAAGGTGTACCTGAACCTTTTTTTGGCGCATGAAATCTAAACTGCGCAATAACAGTTTAGATTAACTAATCAGAATTTGTAACCAACCCCAATCAGGACATTTAAGCCATTCAGGCTTTGTGTGCCAGAAGAAGTACGGCTATTGGAGCTTGTGCCATAGTCGGCGTAATTCACTTCTCCGAAAGCATACAACTGCTTGTAGATAAATTGCTTGTAGCCCAGGCCGAGTGAATACCCAGTAAAGTCGTACGTTTGAACCGTTGTCTGTTTTTGGGTTCCGGTGATACCAACTTTTGCATAAACAAGTTTCGTATCATCAATCGCCCAACCGGGACTCAAAAAAACGTTATATGTATTCTGAATTCTCCATTGACTTGTTCCCGTTATATTCAAAGCAGGATACGCGTATGAGTAGGGAGTATAAGACGTAGTCAAAGGCGAATACTCTGCACCGAGACCCAGGATAAAAGAGCTGCCGAGTGCATAATTAAAGCCAGCAGAAAGATTCAAGGCCATACTTTGGCTATTGGCCGAATCAATGGTGAAAAAATTTACACCACTATTCACACCTGAGGTACTGGGTGCATTGTATTGTTGATAACCGGTACCCACCTGACCATAAAAGCCTTGCCAGCTGCTGGCTTGGGCCCATACAGGCGAAATAGCTAGCGCACCGAAAATAATCACTACCGCATTTAGCACTGCAAATTTTATTTGTTTCATGACTCTTATTTCCTTTGTTAGCAGTATTGAATTTAATCTGCTTGTCGCGAATCCGACAACGCTAATAAGCACCCAACCATCACAGAATAAAACCCGATAGTCCGCATGCCCCGAAACATCAACTCGGTCAGGCCAAATATCGCAAACCCCACACAAACCGCCAAGCCCATCGCTGCAGCCGCTCGAATATTCATTGACTGCCTGGAGATCAGTCGCCTGACAAAGACCAGGGCAGGTACAAAATAAATGAGTAATAAAGCGATCCCACCAAAAATCCCTTGTGTGGCCAGAATCATCACCATGTCACTATGCGGCTCTGCAAAATCCTCTGCGACGAATGGCAAAAGCATTCCCTTTTCTACACGCGCAAGTAGTGCAGGCTGAAATTCGCTTCTTTTACCGATGCCCAACCAAGGGTTCTCGTAAAACATGTCCATCGATGTTCGCCATAACTGCAAGCGGATACAAACAGAGGTGAAGGCAAGTGGGTTAGTTGTCATGCACTCTGACACTTCCCGGTAACCCTCGTGCGCACGCTCATTCATTTTGGGGATCAGCATCAATGAAGCAGCACAGATACACACAAGCAAAGCTAGCGCAGCAATTAATCTGGCAGGTCGCTTTACAAAATCATTCAAAACCAGCCAGATGAGTAAAAAAAACGGTAGCGCCAACCAACCTGTCCTAGTCTGGGTCAACACAAAGCCTATCAACACAATCACCACAACGGACCACTTGAACAGCCGCTCCGTGCGCGGCCAGGCCGTCAAATTCCAGCGCGTCGAATACATAATCAACATGCCGAGTAGCAACATTAAATTGCCATAGGTGACAGAGTTGTACTCGGGCGTAACCGGACGACCAAAATCTCTTTCGCTTGGCCAGAAAACATAAGCACAACTGATTAATCCAGCCAGGATGAAGCCCCAGGAAAAGCGTCTGGACCATTGAGCACGCATCGTAAGCACAGCACCCAACACCAGCACACACCCCAGGATCATGCGTATCGCACGCTCGAACTCCGCGCCTGGCATCGATTGAAAACGCAGCATATTAAGAATCGCAGGGACGAGCGAAAACACAAACGCAATGATGACCCAGCGATAGGGTTGCAGCTCGCCCAATGTCCTGCGCATTCCTCCATCGCGCTTCATGCAAAAGATAAAACAAATCACTACCAAGGCGTACCAGGCACCACTGGAGTGACCAATTTCCGTCAGCATCAGCAAAGGCATCACACCGATCAGGAGGATAACGAGAACAGAGCCAAAATCTTGTACAGACAGTTTTAAATTTGACATAGTGAAGAACCTTAACCGCTTACAACAGGCGGCTTAGGCATTTTTACACGGATACGCCACCACAACAGTGCAGCGGTAAAGCACGCAAACAAAAAATGTACTAACCAGACACCGATACTGAAGGGAAGTTTGCCGTGAATAATCCAGCCCTGAGAGATATTGATCAGATTCAAATAAAGCATGGCGACCAAACCTGCGATGAGCAAATTACCCGAGCGACCGATCCGCGGGTTAACGGCCCCCAAAGGAATCGCCAAGAGCGCGAGATTCAAGGAGGCAAAGGGAATTGCTAAGCGCCACATCAATTGACCCCAGGAGGCATTTTCATGGTCGCTGATTAATAAAGTGGTTGGTCTGGCCCGTCTGTTGGTCAGCGCTTTGTTGCGCGCATGCTCCATGGACTCTTCGCTATTTTTACTTTCGATCCGTACCCCAAACGAATCAAACTCGGCCATTTTCATCTCTCCCGTACCCGGGATCAGATCGTAGCGATAGCCTTTTTCGAGAACAAGAAATCGGTCTCCGCTCGGAATCGTTTCTGTATGCGCTGTGGTTGCAGTCACTAGAACTAACCACTGTCGATCTAGAATCCGCATGAAAACCTGACCAAGCGAGGTATCGTCGTTTTCTGAGCCTTCAGCAAAAAACACACGTGCGCCGCCTTCTGTTTCAAAGAACTGCCCTGGCGTGATTTTTGAGATATCTGAGCGCATTTCAAAACGGGCGCGATAGTCTTCGATCTGACGATTAGCCCAAGGCGTGGCATACAGAGTGAGGGTCGCAACGATCAGCAAAACAGGGACGGCCACACGCAATACCGGATTAATCCAGTTCAGCAAAGACACACCACTTGAAAACCAGACCACCATTTCCGATTCGCGAAAATTGCGTGCGATCGTCGTCAGCACACCAATAAAAAGTGATACCGCAAGAATGGTTGGCATCGCGGCAATCGTTGTAAAAGCAGCCAGCCCGACCACCACGTCAGCACCAATCCGACCGGCGGCCGCCTCGCCAATTAAACGAACCAGAATCACACTTAACCAGACCACAATCAGGGTGGACAGCACCACACTGAAGTGATTGAGGATTTCCGAAACGACCGATCGCTTAAATAAATTCATTGCGCGCAGGCGCCTTTTGTTTCAGGCTCAATAATGGCCCAGTTCACTTCGTAGGTCGGCTGTGGTTTGAACCGATTCCAGGGGATTTCAAAGGATCCTTTTAGGGTCGCACGCGCCAAAAATGCCTGCATGTATGGATTTAATTTGGTTTCGCTCGCATCGGTCACGATTAACGCTCCGCAGCGCTGGATCATCTCAGGTTTAACCGCTGGAGCCTCAGCATAGTCACCATAGGGAACCACTAACGGTTGATAACGTGAGGTAACAGAAGTCACGCCAGCAATCCAGGTTTCACCAATCACCACTTTCATGGGACCTTTAATTTGCGCATCCCAAACCTGATCAAATTTCATGCCTAACTGTTTAGCTGGAAAGTTCTCTCTCGGTGTTTTACTCATCAAATCTGCGATCAAACCAAAATAAAGTGCAGTACCGCAGGCGATCAGAATATTGATTAACAGGCCCACTCTCAAGACCTGACGCAATGCGCGAGCGGTGTCAATCTGGGGGATCCAGCGCAAAGCATAAACGCCAAGGAAAATAAAATATGAAGTTGCCCAATTGGCGTGCAAACTGATGAACGCCGTACCTAGCAATGAAGTCAGCAGCATGGGACCGATCGTTGCAAAACTGATAAAGCGCATTTCCTGATTGGTATAGGCTGCATCTGCGCTCATTGCGTTTGACTGGGCACCAGGCTTAAGTGTCAGTTTCAGAATAAAAAGTGCAACGATCACCGGGGCAATTTTTCCTAACTGACTCAATATAAATTTACCCAACTGGGCCATATGGTTCACTTCGCCACTGACCTGGTATTGCATATAACGGATGGTCGGTGCATTTTCTCGCACCAACCATTCAACATGAGGGATTAATGCGATCAGTGCCGCAACAATGGCAATCAGTACGCCACGCATCGCACGCCAGTTATGCATTCTGGAATCCTGCAACACCCAGATTCCCATTACAGCAAACCAGATTCCAGCGCTGTATTTTGTCAGTAAGCAGACAGCCCCCGCGATGCCGACCAGCACCCAGCGCCACCAGTCGAGATGGCGTACCGCCAGCAATAGCGTCCAGAGCAGCAAGGCCGTGGGCAGCAACTGCAACAAATTAGAGCTCACCTGGATGCCGTTGATGCTGTGATAGGCCACCAGCGAGGTGAGGACAACTGCCATCAGGGCACGTGCAGGACTCATCACCAGCAGACAGATCCGCCAGACAACCCACAACATCAGTGCGACATTGACTTGCCCGGCAACATAGGTGACCCAGATTGAGCGGCCGAACAAGGAAACCCAGGCAGAGACCCACCAGGTAGAGATCGGACCGAACTTCGGATAGCCCCAATCAAAGGACTGAATCCAGAATAACTCTTCAATACTGTCTTTATGCGGTGCAGACTGGCTCACGATCGCCAGTAGCGTCCAGAGCAGGAAATTAAATCCAATAAAACATAGCGTCACCTTTCTGAGTTGACGCGTGTTGTCGGGATCAATATTCAAAAAATCCCTCTTGAACTTTCCAAAAACACTCAATCCCAAGGGGGCTGAATTGCTCATCATTTTCCCTAAACTGGATGATTGCCATGACTGCTTAAAATTCTACAATCCAGTTTAACTCGCAAAAAAAAACCCCGCTAAATTAGCGAGGCTATTTTTCAAACACAACACTCTAAGGAATGTTGCTTGGTGGGCTGGGCGAGACTCGAACTCGCGACCAACGGATTAAAAGTCCGCTGCTCTAACCAACTGAGCTACCAGCCCCAAGCCCGCTATTATTACTTATTTAGAACACGCCTGTCAAACGAGTGTCATCAAGCAGTAAAGATGGGTTCAAACTGCTTGCCCAACTGCAACAAATTCTCATCCCGCCCATGACTGGCGACAAACTGCACACCAAGCGGCAGTCCATTCTGACCTCGCCCTGCAGGCAAAGTCAGACAGGGTGCGCCAATCGTGGTCCAGATACGATTAAACGTTGATGCACCCGTTCCATCTTCGACAAGCGGAGCCGTTCCCGGGGCACTAAAAGTCAGCAGCGCATCAATCCCGCCCATGGCGTGTTTAAACAATTCCCTTCCCTGTGCGGCGAGTGCGATCTCGTCCTCAAACTGCGCAGCAGACATTGCCAGTCCGGCTTCAATCAGCTTGCAAGTCGTTGCGCCAAGCTTATCGGGGCGACTACGATAAAGCGCCTCGTGATGATGCCCTGCCTGATAGGCCATGATTAAACGATTCGCACGACCAATGGCGGCAAAAAGATCTTGCGGCAGTTCCACCTCTGCAAACTGCGCACCCTGCTCGGTTAATTGTGCCCGTGCACGCTCAAGAAGCTTAACGGATTCACCTTTAGCCTCTTCTGCGTTCGGGCCCGGATACCATGCAAAAACTGGTTTTGTCCCGATCGCTGTAGTTGTAAAAGTCTGCTCAAACAAGACCTTTGCCAACAAGATCACATCATCCATGGATCGTGCCATCAGACCCATCGTGTCCATGGCCACAGACAGCGGCATGACACCTTCTAAGTCGATCCGACCATAGGTTGGCTTAAATCCCACCACACCACAAAACGCAGCAGGCCTGATCGTTGACCCCCCTGTTTGGGAACCAAGCGCCAGAGCCACCATACCATCAGCTACCGCAGCAGCTGAACCACTGGACGAGCCACCCGGTGTATGTAAAAAGTTATGGGGATTGACGGTAGGTCCGGCATGAACGTGTGCGAACTCAGTGGTAACGGTCTTACCCATCAAAATAGCACCAGCGGACTTGAGCTTTCGGATCACCGCCGCATCGACAGCCGGACGATGCCCCAGATACGCCGCAGAACCGTAGGCGGTCGGCATGGATGCCGTATCAATAATGTCTTTTATACCGATGGCCACTCCTGCGAGAGGCTGGCTAGTTTGCGTATCGGTCAATGCAGCGAGCTGCGCGCGCACGTGCTGTGGATCGTGCCATGCCCATGCACGCACCTCTGGCTCGCGCTTGGCAATACGTGCGAGTTGTGACTCAAGGATCTGTTGATGGCTGATTGCACCGCTTGCGATAGATTCAGCCAGTTCGGTGACCGTGTATCGATAAAAATCAGATACGCCCGTCATGATTTAGCGAGCCCGGGAAATACGGACTTCTGCTCCCCGGCGCTTAACCTCCAGGCCTTCAGATGGCGAGATTTTCAGGCCCTCGAGGCCTTTGATATAGCTCGAGCCTTGCATCTGCATCACTCGAATCTTGTTACGCATCACAACTGGATTATGGACAGGCATGCCAAACATCCAGACTTCGTCCAGAATGCGTGCAGAGTTGAATTCACCCGTATGATTCGCTGTGGGCCCCAGGCAAAGCATGTGACCTTCGCGTCCAAAAGCAGGGATCGCTCCCAAACCACAGGTGACCGTTAAAACTGAGCCACCTTCATAGCGCCAGCCAGTATTTAAATCCCACCAGGCTTCGCCTGCTGGCAAATACACCTGAATATCCTTACCAGGCTGCATCGCAGGCGCCACCAGTACGGCAGGTCCAAGGAGATATTGTGTATCCCAGCGGTGCGCTTCAACATCAGAGGGGAAAGACAACGCCATCGAACGCTGCACAGGCAGACCGGTACGCGCGGCGTCCTCAATCGCACCCAAAACATAAGGTATCAAGCGATAGCGCCACTGTAACCAGGATTGAATATGCCCACGCGTGGTCTCATCAAACGCTGTTGGAATCAGATCCGGGTGAGCCTGAAAATTAAAATTAGATGAAAACACAGCCATACCTAACCATCGCAGATATAGCTCAGGTGTCATTTCATCTGTAGGTGCTAAAGCATTACCAATCGCATGCATCTGCACAGGCACACCACTCGCACCAACAGATAAAGCCGTGCGCAGCGTGTGCTGCAGACCGGACCAATTATTCGTGACGCGTGGCGCAGACTGCCAGAGCAGGCGCTGAGCGCCAACAAATAAATCGGAGCTGAACACCACGCCTTCCGGTGGGACTTTCTGACCAGCAGCGGCGTCAAACAATGCACGGCGCGCTAACGCAGGATAAATGGATCGCAACACAGGGCCGCTCTCGCCGCCGCGCGCCACAATCGAATCGGGAATATCAAACTGCACATCGCAAACGGTGGCACCGACGCCGTCTTCGATCAGATGGCGGTGACGCTCAGACCAGGCATTCAATACATCACGGTGGGTCAGATCGAGGAGACCAAAATCTTTGCCTCCTGTAGCCACCACACCGGGAAATACATGCGCATCACCATCCTCATTGGCTAATAACCAGCCGCGATCTTCAAGCTCAGCAAAAGTAGAAGACTCAACCACTGCACCAGGGATGGTGTGCATACACAAATGCGTCGCGTGTTTGGCAAACAAATCCATGACCTGCTTAGGATCCGGGAATCGCTCACGATCCCATTCTGGCAGCAGCTTAGAGTCCTGATAAGTCCATGCCGTCGGTGGCAACATCAACACGCCATCAAGCGAAATATTCTGTGCGCGGAAATCAGCGACTAGTTCAGCGGTCTGTGTGGCAGTCTGACCTTGATGCTGCTCGAGCCAAACACCCATCGACCAGAGCACAGGCTGACCGGCACGGCCAGTTAACTGGGTGTACTGGTTCAGAATTTCTGCGGGCTCACCCGCAAAAACAAACAGATCGAGAATCGAATCTTCGATCGTAATCAGATATTCGTTTACGGTTTCTGCGCCCAGGTCATGCTCGACACGAGCCAACGTGTTGGTATAAACACCCCAACCCGACGGTCCCCAGGCCAGTGGAAGCGCGCGGTGCTCAGGACTGTCGGACAAGATGACTTCTGTGCGGCGATCCAGATCGCCATGGGTCTCGCCTAAGCCAAAAATCTTTTCAGTGGGATTTAGCGTAAAACCTACCGACCAAGAACCATCATGTCCTTGAATACCTGTATCTGACAGCTCAAGTACAGTATTACCTTGACGCCGTAAATTCAAATGGAAAGGATGAGCGTGCACGTCAAGCGTGACATCGCCTTGCGCCATACACCAGCCTTTAGTGGCTCCGGACATGGGCTCGATCGTGCCCTCGCCAATCGCTTCAGGGCGAGCAAGCAACACCTCAGCATGAATGCGTGCGCGAGCGCCTGGCAAAATATCTGCAGCGACCAATTCAGGCTGGCCACAACGAATACGAAACACACCAGGAGCATGAGGCTCAATGACCAGTGTCATTCCAGCGCCCACGTCGAATACAACCTTAGTAGGCAGTGTGTCGACAAGTTTGAGCGTTTCGAGTTGCATAATCAGCGCGTAGGTAAAAGCGACCAAAGGCGCTATTTTGACGGATTCGGGTAATTTGCCACTAAACCCGGTTAATTTTCACTAATTACTTGAATTATATCGTTTTCCAGGACAAGAGGCTCACCATTTAAAGCACCCGCAATCAAATCACCCGCTAAAGTTGCCCAAGTCAGGCCTCGCGAGGCGAAGCCACAGGCGACCCAGACACCAGGAGCACGCTGTACAGGTCCAATTGCCGGCAACCTCCCAGGCAAGACCGCTCGCCATCCCGCCCAGCCACCAATCTGCTTATCTTTTAATTGCCCAAAAAGCTCAGGCATATTTAGCAATCCTGCTGCACGCTTAATATTTGCTGCAATCCCCTCGGGGCTAACAAAGACGTCCCGCGCTGCATGCGCATAGGTACTGCCGATCACACATTGTCCGTTTTGCGCTGGAAGCACGTAGCCATCTCCAGCGACGATACAACGCGGACCGCCATAAAGATCTGCAGAGGGGATACATGACACCTCACCACCCAGTGCATGCATCGCCGACAGTCTGGCGTTCTCATCGAGTAGGCCGCTTTGCTTTAAAACAGTTCGTGTATGAACGCCCCCTGCGATCACTACATAAGGTGCATGAGCCAACACCTTGCCCGAACCATCCAGCGCCCGCCAGGAACCTGAAACACCTGCAACCTGGGCAACCTGGGCGCACAACACGTCGACGCCAGCAGTCTTAGCCAACGCATCAAGCAACCCTTGAGGATTGACCCTGGCTGCAGTTGGAAAATAAATACCCCCGCGGTTAAGTGGCATACCCGAAAGCTCACTCGCCTGATCGGCTCGCAGGTATTGCACCCATTGAGACGGAAACTTTAGTGCATCGAGAACTGACGCAAGATCCACGATACGCCCTTGATTACGCTCTAGCTGAATCGCTCCGCATGCGTGAAAGATCGCATCCGGCATCGCTCCCCAACGCGCTTGGGCGCGTAAGCTCCCCGCTCGCGAGAGCCTCGCACGAATGTTGTCGTCGCGAGAAACCATAGGCGTGAGTGCCGCCGCAACGTGGTGCTGATGTGTTGAAGTATTGTGACCAAACTTTTCATCGATGACTGTGACACGCCATCCACGCAGCGCTAAGGACTGAGCCACCCCCATCCCGGCAAAACCCGCACCAATCACCAACGCGCGTTGCTCGCCGCGCTCCACAGGTGATTGCAACCATGAATGCGGTAGCTTACGAGGATGCGCTACAGACCTGTCAATAGATACGACCTCAACATGCGTGTCAGCCTCAGCGGCCAGATGACTGGCACGAGAGATATATCCCCGTGCACCGGGTGCGGCAAGCAGGCTTGCGTGCGGTAAAAATGACGTGTCTTTTAATAAAAAACCATCAACTTCTGCGCACAACTCGCCAAAAACGGTATCGGCTGCCCCGACCCCTAATGTCAACGTGACTGCGCCCGCTTCAAACTCCAACCGATGCAAACCAGGCAGATTCAGTGGCCAGGCGATTTGCAGGGCATCTAACAGGGGCATTAATTGCTCGCCCCCTACCTCTGCAAGTCTCGCAGCTAACGCTTCGCGCAAATCAACCCGGTCAGGTAAACCCGGCAATAGCCCGATCACGTGCAGACGCTCTGGTCGCCTGGTATGACGGCGCCAGGCATCCCATAATTTTAAAAATAACAGCCCTTGACCAAAGTCAGCATCCAGCAGCGTGATGCGAGGCTGGCTTATCCAGGATCGGCTAAGTAAATCGATCACGCGCCCATCACTCATGATGTCTTAACGCGCGCCTGAGCACTTTGCCTACATTACTTTTAGGTAGCTCATCACAAAAAGTAATCGATCGAGGACATTTATATCGTGCTAGTTGGAGCATGCACCACTCTTTGAGATCCAGTTCAGTTAATTCTGGAGATTTTTTTACAACAAATAGTTTCACAGCCTCACCGGAATGATCATCAGGCACGCCAATCGCCGCGCACTCGACCACATCGAGGTGTTCTGAGACTACGGCTTCGACTTCGCTCGGGTACACATTAAAACCGGATACCAGAATCATGTCTTTTTTGCGGTCGGCAATAAACACAAAACCATTTTCATCCATCCAGCCAATATCGCCAGTGAGAAAAAAACCATCCTCGCGCAGCGCTTGAGCGGTTTCAGACTCTGCCTGCCAATAACCAGACATTACCTGGGGACCTCGCACACCTATTTCTCCGTGCACACCGAATTGCACAACTTGCCCCTGCGCATCAAAAATAACAATCTCAGTCGATGGGAGCGGCAGTCCAACACTGCCAGAAAAGACCTTGCCATTAGTTGGGTTCGCAGCTACCACAGGCGAACACTCGGAGAGCCCATACCCCTCTATAAGCGGGCGACCTGTCAGTTCAACCCAGCGGCTTGCCACGGCAGGCTGCAAAGCCATGCCGCCCCCAAACACCAATTTGAGATCTGAAAAATCCAGTCGTGAAAACTCCGGCTTCTGGGTCAAAGAATTAAATAACGTGTTCACCCCAGGAAATATATGCACGGGATATTTACGCCACGTATGAATCAGTGCTTGACGGTCTCGCGGATTGATCACCAAAATATTCTTCATCCCTGCATGCATGCCATACAACGCGCACACGGTCATTGCAAACACATGATAGAGCGGCAAAGCGGCCAACATCGTCAGTGGTTGCGAGATCACATGCCTCAGGGCAGGCATTGCCACTTCCTGTATTTGCAGGACATTGGCAACCAGATTACCGTGCGTCAGCATCGCGCCTTTGGGCACACCTGTCGTACCGCCGGTGTATTGGAGTGCCGCCAAATCTGCGTGTTTTATTTCTGGAGCGACCCAGGGCATCGCATGCCCGCTTCTGAGCAGCGACTGAAGACTTAACGCACCAGGCAAGTGCCAGCGAGGGACTATTTTTTTTATGTAACGTGCAACAACATTAACCAATGCACCCTTGAAACGCCCGAGCAGATCACCAGGAGCCACCACCACACGATGCCTCAGGGCATCGCACCCCTCTATTTTTTCCAGAACATGTGCGAAATTCTCAAACACCACAATCACGCTGGCCCCACTATCTTTTAACTGCAACTGCAGTTCACGAGAGGTATATAGCGGGTTGACATTGACTAGGACACCGCCCGCACGCAGCGTGCCAAGTAACGTAACCAGATACGCCGGCACATTGGGCATCATAAGTGCAACCCGAAAACCACGCGGCAAGCCAAGTGACTGTAGCCACTTGGCAAACGCCAAAGCATAACGATCAAGCTCACCGTACGTCATTTGCACATCAAAGCTGACAGCCGCAGCACGTCCGGCATGCTTTTTGCATGCCTGATCCAGCAGATCAACCAAAGACAGATACCCACCGGCATCAATTTGAGCGGGCATCCCTTCTGGATAGCTTTCGAGCCAAGGCATATGCATGATCTGATCAGTTTTAGGGTTATTTCCGGTAAATATATTTTTTAATTGATAATACCTTCAGTATTCTTTTATGGATTCACGATACACATGAAGCTCCTCGAACCTTTTCTGAACTGGCAATCCGAAATTCAGGCCGTGCGCCGCGACATTCACGCCCACCCGGAACTGTCCTATCAGGAGCAACGTACCTCAGACCTGGTCGCCCGATGCCTCGAAAAGTGGGGGATTACCGTCCATCGCGGACTGGCAGGCACAGGGATCGTGGGCGAAATCAAAGGAACCCCAGCTGGCTCTGAGCAGCTAAGCCCTCGTGCGATTGGCCTGCGTGCAGACCTGGATGCTTTGCCGATGGAGGAGCTCAACACATTTGCGCATGCGAGCCAGCATCAAGGAAAAATGCACGGTTGTGGGCACGATGGCCATACCGCCATGCTGCTCAACGCTGCACATTACCTGGCCGAAAACAGGGACTTCGATGGGACTGTTTACGTGATTTTCCAGCCTGCCGAAGAAGCGGGCGCAGGCGCAAAACGCATGATAGATGATGGGCTATTTGTAAAATTTCCAATGCAAGCCGTCTTTGGTATGCATAACTGGCCAAGCATGCCAGCGGGTCAGTTCGGCGTGACCGCTGGACCCATTATGGCCTCCAGTAACGAGTTTTGCATCACCATCCGCGGCAAAGGCGCCCATGGCGGCATGCCGCATTTAGGAGTCGATCCGGTCATGACGGCCGTGCAGATCGCACAATCACTACAAACCGTGATCACCCGCAACCGTCACCCACTTGAGGCTGCGGTGCTGAGCATCACTCAAATTCACGCAGGTAGCGCTGATAACGTCATTCCAACCGAAGCGATCATGCGAGGTACGGTACGCACCTTTACCATCGAAACACTCGATCTGATCGAAAAACGCATGCGTGAAGTCATTGAACATAGCGCTTCAGCCATGGGAGCCGCCGCTGAGTTTTCATTCATCCGCAGCTACCCGCCCACGATTAACGATGCGAAAGAGGCCGCTTTTTGTGCTCAGGTCATGAAAGAGATCGTCGGGCCTGAAAATGTTGATGATCACGTTGTCCCAACCATGGGTGCGGAAGATTTCGCCTATATGCTGCAAGCCGTTCCGGGCTGTTACGTATGGATTGGTAATGGCTCAGGCGCTCATCGCGACGCAGGCCATGGGCTGGGTCCCTGCATGTTGCATAACGGCTCCTATGATTTCAATGATGAACTGCTCCCTCTGGGTGCCACGTACTGGGCAAAATTGGCGCAAGAGTGGTTTAAAAGGTAGTATCTCGGTCATTGCTTAATTACCGATGATTATTTACTTATGTCTACACCAACCGCTTCCAGCACCTCCGCCTGGCGTGACAAAGTAAATGGCATGTTGTTTGTCGGTTTGCTTGCCGCTGCAGTGGTTCAACTGGCCGCGTTCCCTGGCATCAAAGCTCTAGGCTTAAGCCCACTGGTCGTTGGTATTGTCTGCGGCATGCTGTACGGCAACTTCCTGCGTGGCACCATGCCACCTGACTGGGGCGTTGGCGTCAACTGGACCGCCCGCCGTTTATTGCGAATCGCTGTTGCATTCTATGGTCTGAATATCAGCGTCCAGCAAATTGCCGAGGTAGGTTTGCCTGGTCTGGTTGTGTCGTTTGGCGTGGTGATTTCCGTTTTAGTGGCCGGCACCTTGATTGGCACACGGGTACTCAAATTAGATCGGGATACCTCCATTCTGACGGCAGCGGGCAGTGCGATATGCGGTGCCGCAGCCGTTCTGGCCTTTGAGTCTACGCTCAAGGCCGCTCCACACAAAAGCGCAGTTGCCGTGGCAACCGTTGTGCTGTTCGGCACGATTTCAATGTTTTTGTATCCATTGGCCTATCAATTAGGATGGATTGATCTCGATCCACGTGCTTTTGGTATTTTCCTTGGCGGCACCGTACACGAGGTTGCACAGGTGGTCGGGTCAGCCAGTAATATCGGGCCTGAAACAACTGAGGTTGCAACGATCGTCAAAATGACACGCGTAGCGTTTTTAGTGCCCTTACTGATTATTCTCGGAATTTGGCTCCAACGATCAGCCAGCCTGATCCGGGCTCCCGGTGAGCCCAAACCCAAACTACCTATCCCCTGGTTTGCTATTTTCTTTTTGGTGTTCGCACTGATTAACTCTGCCAACATCATTCCTCTAAACGTATTACAAACCATACGTTCACTCGATATCTTTGCCCTGACCATGGCCATGACAGCGTTGGGTATCGAAACACATTTTTCAAAAATGCGCCAAGCGGGTCCTAAAGTACTGCTGTTAGCCTTCATCCTGTTTGTGATGCTGGCCTTTGGCGGATATGCACTGGTCAAGTTTGCAATTTAGTCTGCCGCAGGAACACAGGCTAAGCATTTTTCCTGCATAATCGGGCAATGCCCCACGTTTGACCGATTTGGTATGTCATGACGCAAATCACACCCGATACGTCCGCGTCGATTCGCAGACTAGACCCTGAGGACGCCCAGCAAGCTCTTGCCCAAGTGCAAGAGCTGCTGCATCGTCACGAGCTAGTCGAAAATCTGGTACATCGCCAAGAGCATGGTGACGAGCGCGCCGTTCTTGTTGAAGGGCTACTGCAGCGGCAACACGAAGCCGAGCTAAAAGAGCTGGTCAACGACCTGCATCCGGCAGATATCGCTTTTATCCTGGAATCTCTTCCTAATGCCGAGCGGCAACTCATCTGGCGCCTGGTCAGTGCCGAACACGATGCAGACGTCCTGCTTGAAGTCGATGACTGGGTCCGTGAGTCACTCATTGAGGCCATGGATCGGCAAGATCTGGTGGCTGCGACCGAAGGCATGGATGCCGATGAGTTGGCGGACCTCGCGCCCGACCTGCCGCCAGACGTCGTTGCAGAGGTCCAAAAAGGCCTCACGATCGAAGAACGTGCACGCCTGATTGAAGCCATGGGCTACCCTGACGATAGCGTCGGTGGCATCATGGACTTTGAAATGGTGCGAGTCCGGGATGACGTCTCACTCGAAGTTGTCCTACGCTATCTCAGACACTTGCCAGAACTCCCCGATCACACGGACCAGATATTTGTCGTAGACCGCAACGACAAACTACTGGGGACGCTGACCTTGTCATCACTACTGGTCAATGAGCCCGAAATTGAGGTCCGTGCAGTAATGGGCACCGATTACCTGTCACTCAGCCCGCTTGACTCTGACTCGGATGCTGCAGGCGCCTTTGAGCGCTATGACCTGGTTTCTGCTCCAGTCGTCGATGACCTGGGTCGTCTGATCGGTCGCGTGACCATCTCTGAAGTGGTGGACGTGATCCGCGAGGATTCGGATGAACAAGCACTGTCACGCGCCGGTATGCAAGAAGAAGACATCTTCGCACCGGTCATCATGGCGCTTAAAAACCGTGCCCCCTGGTTGTTGCTTAATCTTTGTACTGCGTCCATCGCCTCGTTTGTTGCCTCACGCTTCGAAGATACCGTCAGTACCATTGTGATGCTGGCTTTTCTGATGTCTATCGTTGCAGGTATAGGTGGCAACTCAGGCAATCAGACCATGACTCTCATTATCCGGGCCCTTGCCGTGGGCCGAATTACCGACAAAAACGTCTGGCAACTCGTCAAGCGAGAAATGCTTGTGACTTTTCTGGTTAGCTTGGTCGGCAGCACGGTTGCAGCGGTATTCGCCTGGGCTATTTCCAATTCAATTTCTGTCGCGCTGGTCATGATGGCCGCCATGATTTGCAATATGCTGATTGGCGCCATGATTGGTGTGCTGGTGCCTGTTGTGCGCAATCGTTTTGGCAAAGACCCTGCAATGGGATCCTCGGTACTCTTAACTTTTGCCACAGATTCGATGGGGTTTTTTATTTTCCTGGGTCTGGCTACGATCTTTCTGCTCTGAGGCTTACATCTGCTCAGCCCAGGGCAATAGATGGTTAACGTGGGTCGAGAGTGATTCCGCATCCACACCATAAGCATGAATGGAAATGGCACGTTGAGCACTATCATTACTCAACCGGTGGATGAGCTCCAGTCCGGCATTGCCACACACACTCTGCCCTGCTTCCCGTTTAACTTTGTTAAACAAATAAGCCTTTTTGTGGCTTGCATCCCATTGGTAGTGAGACTCGCATAACTCTCCCATCACCACTCGATATGCGCACCAGGTATGGTGTGCATGAACAGGACTCGCCTGAGACGTCCCCCACACAAGCGCTGCAACAGCAAAACGTCCCTCAGGATCCGCATGCAGGACATGGCGGGTATAAGTCTGGTCGGAAACTGGGCGCTCGTTTAATACGGATAAAAGCTGCTGCGTCGCCAGCTCCGTTAAACCCGCGTTGAGCGCTTGCCTCACTCCATATGCAACCAGCTCTGTCGGGCCCGAGCATGCTTGAGCAATTTGCTGCGCTGTACCTGGCAGATACTGCTGCAGCAGGGAGTCCGGTTGGATCCGGGGATACCTTGTATTCAAGGATGCTGAGGTGGTGTGAAGAATATTTTGCATACTGAATATTCTATGCAAGTCGAAAGAGAAATTATTTGCTTTTTTATCTAAAAAATATCTATATTTAGAATAATCATCTATTTTTAATAGAAAAAAGAGAAAATAATGTCAATCGATAAAAAAGACCATGAAATCCTGCGTCTATTACAAGCTGATGCGAGCATTTCCATCAATGATCTGGCTAGTGCGGTCAATCTGACCCCCACACCCTGCTGGCGACGGGTCCAGAAACTACAGGCAGATGGTGTGATTCAAAAACAGGTTGTCTTATGTAACGCGAATAAGTTGAATCTCGGCCTCACCACCTTTGTCACGATCCGCACCAGTCAACACAGTGAAGACTGGATGAAAAAATTTGTGGATGGTGCAACCAGCATCCCTGAGATCGTCGAGATCTACAGGTTGAGTGGGGACGCCGACTATTTACTCAAAATAGTCGTGCCCGACATCAGCAGTTATGACAGCGTTTACAAAAGACTGATCCGCTCAGTAGAGCTTTTGGACGTGAGCTCTGCATTCGCGATGGAGACCATCAAATGCACAACCGCCTTGCCATTGGACTATACGCAGTAAAACTGCCGTGGCTGGGTTAAGTTAGTCCTTAAAAACTTTCTCATGTGACTCTGCGGTCCAGGATTGCATCAAGGTATAGGTCACAGCAAGTGCGACAGGACCGACAAAAATTCCAATCAGTCCAAAACTTAACAAGCCACCGATCACGCCAACAAAAATCAGCAGAATCGGCAGATCAGCACCGCGTTTAATCAGCATCGGACGTAATACATTATCGAGACTTACAATCAGCAAGCTCCAGACAAATAGTCCTGAAGCCATGACATGCTCGCCTGACCAGTACATCCACGCAACCGCAGGGAATAAAACCAAACTCGGACCGGCCTGAGCAATACACAACATCAGCATCAACGCGGATAACACTGCCGCGTAGGGGACTCCTGTCACAGCAAGTCCAAGACCTCCCAGAAATGTCTGAACAATCGCCGTCACGCCGACTCCAAGCGCGACTCCGCGTATAGCTTGTCCGGCCAGGATCATGGAGGACTCACCTCTTTCGCCTGCGAGTCGTCGACCGAAGATGCGCACCATATGGGCCGCCTGCTCACCTGTCGTATAGAGCACCGCTGCAATCACCACAACAAGGAAAAATTGAATCAGCATACCGCCCAAGCCACCAAACTGTGACAGCAACCAGCGCCCCGTATCCGCAGCATAGGGGGAAACATGCTCAACCAATCCCGCTGCACCTCCAGCGACAAACTCTGTCCACGTCTCATCAAACTTCAGACCGATTAACGGCAAACCTTTGACCCATTCAGGAGGCAGGGGTAAGCCGTTATTGGCGAGATGTTTACCCAAAGTCACCAGCTGATCTGAGCGTTCAGCAATCGTCCTGATCGCCCACCACAGTGGCAACACGAGCAAAAGCAACATGCCAACCGTCATCACTGCCACAGCAGGCGTGCGTCGACCACCGAATATGGATTGCAATTTTTTAAGCCAGGGCCAGGTTGCGACAACAATCATGGTCGCCCAGACGGTAGCCGCCAAAAAAGGGCGTAGCACCCAAAGTGATAAACCAATCAGGCCAACGATAAAAAATACCGCCAGCGTGTTTCGTGTCAGGTCATGATGCATAAACAATTCCGATGAAAAGAGTAGCGGCAACCAGAGTGTACTTGTCTCTGAAATCCCCTTTGAATGAGACGCCTCATGTTTTTACACTTTTAATGATGTCTTTTAAAGCTAAAAACCATTCAATCTGTAACAATAGGGTCGCTTCACACCCATATTCCATCTTTACTATTTAATCGGCACGATGACCCAACAACAACAAATTATTCAAACAATGCTGGCCACTCCCGTTAAAGGTTTCGTAGCCAAACGGTTTTTTCATGTCACGGCACCAGAGCGTCATGTGGAAAATATCGTTGAGAAACTTGAGCCAGAGGAGAGTTTTTGCAGCTTCATCTTGTTACCAAACTCAAAAAAACAAACTGTCGAGGCCCTCATTTGTACAGACAAAAGAATCATCGTCTGGCACAACGAGTTCGCTGAGGACGAGGAAATCTTATTAAACGATATTCAATCGACCCAACTCGATGCAGGATGGTTTTCAGGAACGCTACACCTCGAACATACCGAGGCGGGAAAACCTATCACCAGGAAATTTAAGTGTGAGAAAGAAATAATTTCTGCGTTTGCACAGGCAGTCAACCAAGCAAAAAAGAACACAGTAAGTAAATGAACCCCATAAGCGGTAAAGCTTTATAGGGTTCGTTCTATTGCAGTGCGCATTGACACAGCCTATTACTTGATCTGACCGTGGCAAGCTTTGTATTTCTTGCCGCTACCACATGGGCAGGGCTCATTGCGACCAACTTTAGGCAGAACATTACGAACCGTCACACCGCCTGCCTGAGTGTCCTCAACAGCCGTTTCTGCCTCTTGCGCTTCGTCGTAATCCGAGTGCTCATAGGTTACGTTCTGCATGTGTGCTTGAGCGGCAACCTGTTCGGCCTGTTCCACTTGCTCAGGCGACTGGATTCGCACGGTCATCAGCACACGAATCACATCATCACGGACCCGATCGAGCATGTCTGAAAACAGTTCAAACGCTTCGCGTTTGTATTCCTGTTTAGGATTCTTTTGCGCGTAACCACGCAAGTGAATGCCCTGACGCAAATGGTCGAGCGCGGAGAGATGTTCACGCCACTGCGAATCCATCACCTGCAGCATGATTGAGCGTTCAAACTGCGACCACGATTCAGCACCCACCATTTCAGCTTTCTGGGCATAGGCTCGCTGAGCACCTAGTAAAACTTGCTCAAGCACATCTTCGTCGGTCATGCCTTTTGATGACTGAGCCAAATCCAACAGAGGCACTTCAACCTGCCACTCGCCTTCGAGTGCCATTTGCAATGCGGGCAAGTCCCACTGCTCTTCGACCGAGCCCTCAGGTACAAATTTCGCAACCAGATCGCTCATGGTCGCGTCACGCATACTGTTGACGATATCGTTAATCTCTTGCGCTTCAAGCACCTCATTGCGCTGTGAATACAAGACCTTGCGCTGATCGTTGGCGACGTCATCGTATTCGAGCAACTGCTTGCGCACATCAAAGTTACGACCCTCGACTTTTCGCTGAGCCGTTTCGATCGAACGCGACACCATGCCTGCCTCGATCGGCTCGCCCTCAGGCAGCTTGAGGCGCTCCATAATGCCACGTACGCGATCGCCGGCAAAAATACGCATCAATGGATCTTCGAGCGACAGATAAAAGCGCGACGAGCCTGGGTCACCTTGACGACCCGCACGACCACGCAACTGGTTATCGATACGGCGTGACTCATGGCGCTCAGTACCAATAATACGCAAACCACCAGCGGCTTTCACCCGTTCATTGAGTGGCTGCCATTCTTCGCGGATTTTTTCGATACGGATCAACTTATCGGCTTCGCTGAGCGAATCATTGGCCCGAATATGCTCGATCTGTTTTTCGACGCTTCCACCCAGCACAATATCGGTACCCCGACCAGCCATATTAGTCGCGATCGTAATATTGCCTGGCTTACCTGCCTGGGCGACGATCTCTGCTTCGCGCGCATGCTGTTTAGCGTTCAGGACCTCATGGCGCAGACCAGCCTTAACAAGCATGTCTGAGAGCAACTCTGAGTTTTCAATACTCGTTGTTCCGACCAATACTGGCTGACCGCGTTCTTGACAATCACGAATATCAGCCAGAATCGCGTTAAATTTTTCTGGTGCGGATTTGAAAATCTGGTCATTCTGATCCGCGCGGATCATAGGACGATTGGTTGGAACGATCACTGTTTCGAGACCGTAGATTTCCTGAAACTCGTATGCTTCTGTATCCGCTGTTCCCGTCATGCCAGAAAGCTTTTCGTACATCCGGAAAAAGTTCTGGAATGTGATAGAGGCAAGTGTTTGGTTTTCGAGCTGGATCTTGACGCCTTCTTTGGCTTCAACGGCCTGATGTAATCCATCAGACCAGCGACGCCCGACCATCAGCCGACCCGTGAATTCATCAACGATCACCACCTCGTCATCCTGAACAACGTAATGCTGATCACGATGGAACAGATTGTGACCGCGCAATGCAGCCATGAGGTGATGCATCAATGAAATATTGCGGGGTTCGTACAGTGACTGGCCCTCAGGCAGCAAACCTAATCTTGTCAGGATCGCCTCAGCCTGCTCATGACCGGATTCTGATAAATGCACCTGGTGATTCTTTTCATCGACCCAGTAGTGACCCTCTGGTTCGGGCTCTTGTGGCTTGGGCTCACTCAGCATACGCGTGAGCAACGCAGGTACTGCGTTCATGCGGATGTAAAGTTCTGTATGGTCCTCGGCCTGTCCTGAAATGATCAGCGGGGTGCGAGCCTCGTCGATCAGGATTGAATCCACCTCATCGACAATTGCATAGACCAAAGACCGTTGGCGCCGGTCCTCTACGCGATACTCCATGTTGTCGCGCAGATAATCAAAACCAAATTCGTTATTCGTACCGTACGTAATATCTGCACGATAGGCAGCAATTTTTTCATCGTTCGGCTGCTGAGGGACGACGACGCCAACACTCAAACCGAGGAAGTTATAGAGGCGCCCCATCCACTCTGCATCGCGACGGGCCAGGTAATCGTTGACGGTCACAACATGTACACCACGGCCTGGCAAGGCATTGAGGTATACCGGCAAGGTTGCCATCAGGGTTTTACCCTCACCAGTGCGCATTTCGGCGATTTTGCCGCTATGCAACACCATCCCGCCGACCAACTGCATATCAAAATGGCGCATCCCAAACACACGCTTACCTGCTTCGCGCACGACCGCGAAGGCTTCAGGCAACAATTGATCCAGTGTGGCGCCGGCGTTCAATCTTTCACGAAAAGCGACAGTTTGTGCCCGGAGCTCGTCATCAGACAAGGCCTGCATCTGTGGCTCAAGCGCATTTATTTGCAGCACTTGGCGGCGTAATTGTTTTAGCAACCGGTCATTACGGGTACCAAAGATTTTTTTAAGCAGAGAAAACATGCGTATCAGACCCAAGCAAGCCCATGTTTTGACATGAACCCGCATCTATTAAGGGTTAAGGCAAAATGCTGCCAATTAGCCCTAGAGTTTAACGCAGCCGAGGGCGCCACGTCACTGAAGGGGAGGTCGCGACGCTTTGGATGCCTGGAGCGGGGGTAATTAAGGGCTGTCCAGCCAGAAAAACTCTTGGATCCAGGGCCTTGTCGTCTCGCCGAACCTCAAAATGCAGGTGTGGCCCCGTGGACAAGCCCGTTGACCCCACTCGAGCAATCAGTTGGCCACGCGTCACTAACTCCCCCTCTTTAACAAGGATCACTTTGGCGTGCGCATAACGCGTCATCAGGCCTTCCCCATGATCGATTTCAACCATATTGCCGTAGCCACTATGAACGGTCACAGTTCGAACTACACCTCCAGTGGCCGCGCGGATCGGTGTGCCTGGTGGGGCACTGAAGTCTAGCCCCTCATGGCGACTCATCTGGCCATTGAAAGGATTACGCCGCCATCCATAAGAAGAACTTAAATACGGAAATGACTCAATCGGCATCGCCGTTGGTAACTTTGCAATATTTGCAGCCTGTTGGGTCAAGGTCATATCCAGCAAAGATAGGTGGTCATTTTGACGTGCCAGACTGGCTTGAATAATATTGATCTGACGCTCGAGCTCAGAGGTCGGATCCTTACCTGCCTGAACTTCGTTTGGTGCAAAGACATCATCCAGAACGATCGTGGCCTCGGGTAATTCGCTCGTCGTTGAAAGATGACTGTCTGGTAGACCAGCGACCTGTGCCACACGACGCCCTAAACCATCGAGTTTGGTGACGCTTGCCTGAAGCTCACCGACGCGAGCAGCCAACGCTTGCATCGCATAATTATCAGCGCCATGATTTTCCACACCATTGACGGAAAAACCCTGCGACCAGACCATCCCGTGGGGCTGCGTTTCAGGCTGGGCCGCCCAAATCAGTCGCTGTAAGCCAGCACCAGCAGCCATCGCTGCCGCAAGCAGTACTGCCAGAGCAACAATCAGCCATCCCGCGCTCAGTGTCAATATTTCCTGTTGACCCGCCCTGGACGGCATAATGATGAGCTTCATAACGTATGATCCCTTAAATGGTCACTCCCCCAAACCGTCGTCCACGCCACAGCGCAAAATCAACAAGCTCCCATTTGATTGGGTGGTTGGGAAATGACACGCAAGCAGCAAGCGTACTGGCTACCGCACAATTACATCTAAAAATACGTGCGGCTGTTTCGGCCGCACTGCCTGCCCCCATGCAAGGTGCGTTTGATGTAGTCAAAATTGAAAACAACGCACTCACGCTGACTGTTTCGAGTGCCGCTTTTGCTGCAAAGTTCCGTCAACTTGCGCCGCGCGTTACCGCCCATCTCAACGCACTGGGCTGGAACATGACAGAAATCAAGCTGCGGGTTCAGGGAGGCATCGGCCTCGCTCCTGTGGTTAAACCTCCACGCGAAGCCAGACTTCTCGACCAACAAGATTTAAAGGCCTTTGAGAATCTGAATCAGCAACTCAGACCCGGACCTCTGGCAGATGCCGTTTCAAAACTGCTCCGACACCATATGCCGACTCAAACAACCACTCACGATAAAGATAATATGGTTAGGCCAGTTTCCACTCGTGCTGAAACGCCTGGGGCGCCGCTGCCTGAGAAGTATAAGTAACCAGTTCCCAGGCATCCTGTTGAGCAAGCAGCTCACGGGCCAGCTGGTTATTGAGCGCATGGCCTGATTTGCAGGCGACATAACGGGCGACCAGAGGCTTTCCGATCAGATAAAGGTCGCCAACGGCATCCAGGATCTTGTGTTTCACGAACTCATCGTCATAACGCAAACCATCTGTATTGAGCACACGGTACTCATCCATCACAATCGCGTTATCCAGACTACCGCCACGCGCGAGACCCATCGAACGCAACGCTTCGACTTCATTCACAAAACCAAAGGTTCTCGCGCGAGCGATTTCTTTGACATAAGAATTTGCTGCAAAATCAATCTCGGCAAAACTGGCTGTTGAATCAATCGCCGGATGCTTGAAATCAATGGAGAACGCTAAAGAAAAACCATCATGCGGTTCAAGGCGCGCCCATTTGGCCTGATCGCCCTCACCTTCGCGCACTTCAATCGTCTTGAGTACACGTAAAAACTGTTTGGGTCGTGCCTGCTCCTGAATTCCAGCAGAGCGCAACAAATAAACAAAGGTTGCGGCGCTTCCATCCATAATTGGCACTTCTTCTGCGGTCAGATCGACATGCAGGTTATCAATTCCTAAACCAGCCAGCGCAGACATCAGGTGCTCGACCGTCGAGACACGAACATCCCCCACCTGCAGTACAGATGCCATGCGCGTATCAGAGACCATTGCCGCCTGAGCAGGCAGGTCTACGACCTCGGGTAAATCCACCCGATGAAAAACAATGCCCGTATCTGGTGCGGCTGGGCGCAGCGTCAGTTCAACACGGCGGCCGGAATGCAATCCGACACCGATGGTCTTGACGAGATTTTTGATTGTACGTTGCTGAAACATAAGGACATTGTACCGCTTTTGGCAATTGTTGCACTGCACATTACACAGACGACAAGGCACTCGGACCGGGGAGTCCGAGTGCTTGCCCAGAGTATTGAACAAACGACCCTGGTTGAGGGAGGAATCACATAAAAACTAAATATTTTTTATGAATAATTAGTTTTCTGCTAATCCTTAATCAGCCTGACGACGCAAAAAAGCTGGAATATCGTAATGCTCCATACCGGCCGTTTCCAGTGCGCGAACCTGTTGCGATGCGTTCGAGCGTGGATTGCGGATCACTGAGGGTACGCCATAGTCAGGTGCATTGCCGTTGGCGACAGGCATATTGTCTGTACCGGTACGCTGCACTTCAACCTGAGCCACATCAGGAACCAACTGAGGACGGCTCTGCGCGCGGCCCAAGCCCGTTGCGACCACTGTCACACGCAGGTTGTCACCCATCGCATCGTCATAGGCGGTACCAAAAATCACAGTCGCATCATCAGAAGCAAAGCTACGGATGTGATCCATAATCGCACGGGTCTCTTTCATTTTCAGCGAACTGCTTGCTGTAATGTTGACCAGCACGCCGCGTGCGCCATTGAGATCGACGCCTTCGAGCAGCGGACAAGCGACGGCTTGCTCGGCGGCTACTTTGGCACGATCCGGACCGCTGGCAACAGCAGTACCCATCATGGCCTGACCCTGCTCGCCCATGATCGTTTTCACATCTTCGAAGTCAACGTTGACGTTACCTTCGACATTGATGATCTCGGCGATCCCTGCACAAGCGTTATGCAACACATCATCCGCTGCCTTAAAGCAATCGGCTTGCGTGGCGTCTTCGTCCATCAGATCGTAGAGGTTTTCGTTCAACACAACGATCAGTGAATGAACGTGCTTGGACAACTCGTTAATCCCGTCTTCGGACATCTTCAGGCGCTTATTGCCTTCGAATGTAAAAGGCTTGGTGACCACACCAACGGTCAGAATACCGAGCTCTTTTGCGACTTCTGCGACCACAGGACCAGCACCTGTGCCCGTACCGCCGCCCATACCGGCAGTAATAAACACCATATTGGCGCCATTGAGTGCTGCGCGAATTTCTTCGCGTGCAAGCTCAGCACAAGCACGGCCCTGATCAGGCTTGGCACCTGCGCCCAAACCGGTGCGGCCCAGACGGATCTGAACAGGTGCGTTTGTTGCAGCCAATGCCTGCGCATCGGTGTTGCAGCAAATGAAGTCCACGCCCTGCACACCCGAACGGATCATGTGCGACACGGCGTTACCGCCTGCCCCACCCACACCGACTACTTTGATGACGGTACCTTTGTTAGCGGTATCCAACATTTCAAACATCATGATTGACTCCCTCAAGTCTTAACTTATTAACGTTTCTAAAAGTCCCCAACTACTTTTTAGAAATCGTTTCAAACTCGGCGCCGACGGTGTCCGCATCGGGTTTGAAACGTCTCTCTGACAGACCGGTCCGTTCAGGATGAACTCGCCCACCTGTATAGCGCAAATATGCGCTAATTCTTCATACTACATCAATGCATAAACCACTCTTTCATTTTTGCCATCACACCTTTAAAACTACCCGACTGCTGAGATACCTTACGACCACGCAAGCGTTGCATGCGGGCTTCGCCAAGCAATCCCATCACCGTTGAAAAGCGCGGATTTCGCATCACGTCCGACAAACTTCCATCGTAATCAGGTACTGCAACACGCACAGGCTTCAAGAACACATCTTCCGCTAATTCCACCATGCCTGGTAATAGGGATGTACCCCCAGTCAACACAACACCGGAAGACAATAAATCCTCATACCCGGAATCACGAATGACCTGCTGCACCAGTCCGAATAACTCCTCCACACGCGGCTCGATCACGGCGCCCAAAGCTTGACGCTTGACCTGGCGCGGCCCACGATCACCAAGACCAGGCACTTCAACACTGTCATCGGGGCTCGCCAGCACTTGCTTAGCGACACCAAAGCGTAGCTTGATGTCCTCCGCATCCGGAGTGGGTGTGCGCAACATCGCTGCTATATCACTTGTGATCTGATCGCCAGCGATCGGCAATACCGCAGTATGTCGGATTGCACCGCCGGTATAAATCGCCACATCGGTTGTGCCACCGCCAATATCAACCAACACCACACCGAGTTCTTTTTCATCAGGTGTCAGGCACGCCAGGCTTGAGGCAAGTGGCTGCAGGATCAGATCCTGCACTTCCAGACCACAACGACGCACACACTTCACAATATTTTGAGCTGCGCTCACAGCTCCCGTGACGATATGAACTTTGACTTCCAGGCGTAAACCGCTCATGCCGATCGGCTCACGGATGTCTTCCTGACCGTCGACGATGAACTCTTGCGTCAGAACGTGCAACACCTGTTGATCGGTCGGGATGTTGACGGCCTTAGCGGTCTCGATCACTCTGGCAACATCGGCCGCAGTGACTTCCTTGTCCTTAACCGCCACCATTCCACTCGAATTAAAGCTGCGGATGTGATTACCAGCAATACCGGTATACACATCGCGAATTTTGCAATCCGCCATCAGCTCTGCTTCTTCGAGTGCGCGCTGGATGGAGTTGACGGTCGTCTCAATATTGACCACGACGCCTTTGCGCATCCCGCGCGATTCGTGCTGGCCTAAACCGAGCACTTCAAAACGTCCCTCAGGCAATATTTCGGCAACCACGGCGACTACTTTGCTGGTGCCGATATCGAGGGCGACGATGAGGTCCTTGATGTCACGTGTCATGGCGTTATCGTTTCTTTTTGAGTTGAGTAGGTTCGGGTAAAGCGGCAAGCGTCAGAGCAAAGCCGGTGGGATAGCGCAGGTCCGCATCGATTACTTTGCGTCCCCCAATTCGTTGATTCACAGTCGGCCATGCTTGCACGAACCTCTGTATGCGTGCAGCAAAGGGCAACGTACCTTGAATACCTTGTTGCAAATCCGGAGCGTCGGCACCCGGATCGCGGCCGAGCTCGAGCGACATCCCGTTGGACAATCTGACTTTCCAGGCATAGCGTTCGCTCAAAGCCAGGCTGCGCACCGTCACGTCCAGAGGGGCAAACCACCGCTCTAATTCTGCATAGCTGCGAACCACTAGGTTTTCTGTGCCCTCGGGGCCCTCGAATTGAGGTAAATCGACATCGTCGTCTAGCTCGCCCTGATTGGCCGTAAATACCTGCCCCCAGGTATTGATCATCTGGTTTTCGTTCCAGACTGCAAGGGGCTGTTGCTCTTCGATTGTGACGCGAATCGTGTTGGGCCATATCCGGCGAACCATCGCGCTGCGTACCCAAGGGGTTTCCGCGAATACCTCTTGCGCTTGGGCCAGCTTCATTGTGAAAAAGTTGCCGGTCAGCTTGCCGGCGATCGCCAAACGAACTGTTTCGGGTGAAACATAATGCAACGTCGAATTCGGTACAGGCTCGATCTCGACCACTTTGAGCATGAACATCGGACGCTGGATAAACCAATACACACCGCCTGCTAGCATAGCCAGCACTGCCAGCACGGCAAGCGTGTTGGCTAAGCGATTGATCGTACGGGCTTCGTTCCACACAAAAAGCTCCAGTTAACTTTGTTTCATAGATTGATGGCCGACTTTGCAACGCGCATCGGCAAGGATATGCATACACAGTTCGGGGTAACTCATTCCAACCGCTTTCGCCGCCATCGGCACAAGCGAATGACCGGTCATACCGGGTGACGTATTCACCTCGAGTAACCAGGCACGCCCTTGCGGATCAAGCATCACGTCGGCACGCCCCCACCCCTCGCAACCGAGGGCGCGATACGCTTGCACACAAATCTCGGCGATATATTTTGAAGCATCCTCAGCCAGTGGCGCAGGGCACAAATATTGTGTGTCATCAGAGAAGTATTTATGTTCGTAATCGTAATTACCTTGAGGCGCAACAATCTCAATCAAAGGTAGTGCATGGGCTGCATCACCCTTACCCAAGATCGCGACCGTTAATTCACGGCCAGTAATAAATTGCTCTGCAAGTACGACCTCATCAAACTTTGCTGATTCACGGTATGCGCCCAAAACATCCTCAGCGGTTGACGCTTTGACAATACCAAGCGTTGAGCCTTCCTGAGGGGCCTTCATAATCAGTGGAACACCTAGTTTGGCGACGCAGTCTTCCAAACCTGACTCATTCTTGAGCACCACAAATCCAGGCGTCGGCAGACCCGCCTCGATCAACACGCGCTTAGTCATGATCTTATCCATTGCCAGACTGGATGCCATCGTGCCGCTACCGGTATAGGGTATTCCCAGCAATTCCAATGCACCCTGAAGTGTGCCGTCCTCACCATACCGTCCGTGCAGGGCAATAAATACCCGATCAAATTTTTCAGCCGCGAGCTCGGCAATGGTCCTGAGGCCTGTGTCAAATAAATGTGCGTCCACGCCCTGACTGAGCAAGGCCTGATGCACGCCAGTACCAGACATCAGCGATACCTCGCGTTCTGCGGATTTACCACCATACAAGACGCCGACTTTTCCAAAGACTGAACTCATACCGGTACTCCCAACTGACCTGGAACCTTGCTGATCGAACCAGCACCCATCACAATCACGACATCACCACTGCGGGCAAAATTCAAAATTTCCTGCGGCATATTTCCAACATCTTCGACAAATAAAGGCTCTACTTTCCCTGCCACTCGAACTCCACGTGCAAGTGCCCGCCCATCCGCAGCGACCAACGCCGGTTCACCCGCAGCATAGACCTCAGTCAGCAATACCGCATCTGCACGACTTAAAACCTGAACAAAGTCTTCAAAGCAATCGCGTGTCCGTGTATAACGGTGTGGCTGAAACGCCAGAACAATTCGTCGCTCGGGCCACGCGCCTCGCGCTGCAGCCAATGTTGCGGCCATCTCTACAGGATGGTGACCATAATCATCAATCACGGTAAACGTACCGCCATCTGTCGCTGGAAAATCACCGACTTGAGTAAATCGGCGACCCACACCGCGAAAGTCTGCGAGCGCCTGACAGATTGCTTGATCTTCTACACCTAACTCGGTCGCGACAGCGATCGCAGCTAAGGCGTTCAACACGTTATGACGACCGGGTAAATTCAGCGTGACATGTAAAGTAGGCAGTACTTCTTCGCGTGTTTTACGCTCCACATCAAACTGCATACGTGTGCCATGTGCCACA
>CANCRX010000031.1 GCA_947380655.1 Alcaligenaceae bacterium
GCTATCGGAATACCGATTGAAATTTTTTCTAAACCCCATGCTCCCTTAAGAACTTGAGAGCCGGGCAGCTGATCAGAGAGTTCAAATAATATTGCTTTATTTGTAGCGAAGGCCGCTAGCTCACCATTGCGCATTTTTTCGGCAGCATCGTGCAGATTTTTTACAGAAATTACGCTTGCGTATTGCAACAGGGAAGGTAAAACACTTTCTGAGGTACTGCCGGCGCTCACGCCTACCTTTATGTCTGGCTGGTCAATTAAATCGATGCTGTTGATTTTCGAGTTTGCGGTGACCAGGTAGCCTTGATCAATCATCAGTACGGGTTTGGAGAAGGCAAGATATTCATTACGAACAGGCGTCGCATTGGCTAGCAGGAAATCGATCTGACTTTTTTTTGCAGCCGCCAACACATCCCCATTCATTTTAAAAATGACAGGTTCAAACGCGAGATCAAGCCTGCGGGCAAGCGCTCGACCGAGCTCATAGCCAATACCTTTATGCTCAGCAGGTGGTTCTGAGGGAATAAACGAATTGGGGCTACCCGGATAGAGACCCACGCGCAGCGCGCCCGAGGGGGCGATCAGGTGACGGAGTTCAACAAGATTATTCATTCAATTAAAAGTTACCTGATGTCCGAGCTTTAAGCCAGTGTTATTACGCGCTATGCTTAGGTGAATTCTTTCATACCAATGATCCCCATGCTGATTTCACGGTCTTTCACCGAATTGATGTTCTATCGCGTCTCGTTGACTCTGAGTTATCAGATTCTAGCTGTGACGGTCGGCTGGCATATTTACGAAATTACCAAGGATCCGCTCTCGTTAGGACTGATCGGTCTGGCGGAGGTCGTCCCTTATTTTTGTAGTGCATTGTTTGCCGGGCATGCCGTGGATGTGATGTCAAAGAGGCGGATAGCGATTTTTGGATGTTTGATTCATGCCGTGATTGCGGGGTTAATGGTTGTCGTTTCTGTCAATGCGATTGGTTTTCTTGGTTTGAAGGTTCAGTGGTTTATTTATTTCGGCATTGGTTTGGCTGGATTAGCACGTGCATTTCTACGTCCTACTTATCAAGTGCTGTTCGCACAGGTATTGGATCGACATGATTTTGCCAGAGGCTCGGCAATTGGTACGGTGATTTTCCAGGTGTCTCAGGTCGCGGGCCCAGCGTTGGGTGGCGTATTGATTGCCTGGTCGGGCATCATTTCGGCCTATGCTGCTTCGGGCTTTTTCGCCCTATGCGGAGTGTTGTCTTTGGTGTTGCTAAATATCCGCCAAGAACCTCAGCAGGAAAAATCTCCATCCATGTGGCAAGGTATTGTTCAAGGTTTGCGATTCGTTTTTACCAAGCAACTGATGCTTGCTGCGATGGCGCTCGATATGTTTGCCGTGTTGTTTGGCGGTGCAGTGTCTATGTTGCCAGCGTTTATCGATGAGATTTTGCAAGGCAGTCCTGAAAATTTAGGTATTTTGCGTGCCGCGCCAGCACTGGGCTCAGCCTTAATGGGGCTGTGGTTAGCGAGGATGCCGATTGACCGGTATGCGGGAAAGCTGATGCTGGGTGCGGTTGCTGGTTTTGGTGTGGCGGTGATTGCATTTGGTTTTTCCACCAGTCTGTGGATTGCGGCAGTCTGCCTGTTATTCACCGGGGTCTTCGACAGTGTTTCAGTGGTTGTGCGTTCAACCGTTTTTCAGTTGATCACACCTGACAATATGCGCGGCAGAGTTTCGGCAATTAATGGGATTTTTATTGGCTCCTCTAACGAAATCGGTGCGCTGGAATCAGGCTTGGCTGCAAGTCTGATGGGATTGAGCGCTTCGATTGTTTTTGGTGGCGCGATGACCCTCCTGGTGGTCATCGTCTGCTGGTTTGTCGCACCGCAATTACGTAGTTTGCATATCAATCATCTGCATGACAAACAGACAGGTTAATGACCGCTGTGCTAATCAGTACTACGTTAATCAGTACCGCGTTACTCACCGCCTCGTTAATCACCACCACGTGCAACACCGAAAATTTCCTCGTCGCTTGGCATCTTTGGGGCAGGTGCTTTGGGCATGCCATCCCAACCGCCACCGAGCGCTTTGATCAGTGCAACATTGGCAAGGAACTGATTGCCGTGTATCTGCCATTTCACGCGTAAGGCGTTGAGCTGGGTTTGCTGGATCAAGGCGAGTGTCTGCGCATTATCTAGGCCCGCTTCATAACGAATCAGACTTGTCTGATAGGCTTTGTTGTAGTTTTTAACACCGTCATCTTGTTTGATCCGCGCACGATCATATTGCTGCAGATTGCTCATCGCATCTTGCGTCTCCTGTATCGCTACCAGGATCGATTGCTTATAGTTGGCCAGCGTGAGGGAGTAGCCTGCTTTCGCAAAACGATAGTTGGCGCTGGTTCGTCCCGCATCGAAAATAGTTTGCGTCGCGCTCAGACCGATCGCCCAGATAAGGGACGGTGTGTTTAATAATGTCGTGACGTTAGTGGAGTCGTATCCAATAAAGGCTGGTGCGACCAGGAGAGAAGGAAAGAATGCCGCTTTCGCCACACCAATCTGCGCATTCGCAGCAGCCATTGCGCGTTCAGCAGCGGCAATATCAGGACGACGCTCAAGTAAAGAGGAGGGCAGACTGACAGGGAACGCAGGCATCGATGCGGGTAAGCGACCGGTGGCGATCTTAAAGTTTGCCGCGGCTGATCCAGTCAGTGTCGCCAGCAAATTCTCTTGGATATTCCGTTGAGATTTCAGTATTTCCAGCTGAGCGCCGGTGGTTTCGGTCAAGGCCGTTTGTTGGGATAGTTCGGTGCGTCCCGCAGCGCCTTCTGCGTAGCGTTTTTCGATGATCGTGCGCAGTTTTTCCTGCAGACCAACAACGATAGTCAGGACTCTGATTTCCTCATCGTATTGACGCATGAGAAAGTATGAGCTGGCGACTTGTGCACTTAATAATAGTTTGACGTTTTCGGTATCCGCGGCAGCTTGCTCAGCCGTATTGCGTGCGGCCTCGACATCTCGTCTGACTTTTCCAAGCCAGTCGATTTCGTAGCTCATCTGCGCCACAGGTCTGAATTCGTTTTGGACAGTCTGAACGTTGACTGAATCGTAGGTTGTGCCGGGACGGTTTGCCGAAGTTGTTGTTCTGGTACCAACTGCGCCCGCAGTAATCGTAGGGAAAAGGGCTGCGCCACGGGCTTCACTTTGCGCAGTAGCCTGATCGAGTCTGGCAATCGATGCCTGAAGTGTAAAGTTATTGGTGAGTGCTTTGGTAATCAGCTCATCAAGTGTCGCATCATCAAAGGCGACCCACCACTTACTCTTTGGTTGATCATCAGCAGGAACCGCTTCTTTCCACATGGAAGGATTGGCACCTGGTAAGCTTTTCCAGTTTTCAGGCATGTCGGCAAGTGCCGGACGTTCATAATCAGGCCCGATAGGCGAACATCCCGCGCACACAAGCGCAATCAGAGCATAAGCAAGCTTACTTTTCATGAGCCACGCTTCGCGGGTGGTGCTGGTGGCGTTTCGATGACCACGGACTGTCCTGCAGCAATAGAATCAGGAGGGTTCAGAATCACAACATCGCTCGCAGTGACGCCGCTTCTGATCTCTACCGTCATGCCATAGTCGATACCTAGAGTGACTTTTTTCTTTTCGGCTTTACCGTCTACAACCACCGCAACATAAGGTCCGCCGGCGCCAAATATCAGCGTATTGGTTGGAAGAATCAGGGAGTTACCCATGTCCACTTTAATCGCGGCTTCGATATAGGACCCTGGCATTAATGCCTTATTTGCATTGGGAACTTCTATATCGACTTGCAAGGTACGCGTATTGGTATCGATGGCGCCAGCCGTTCGAGCGATACGGGCTTTGATTGGTTTATCAGGCGCGCTGTTCTGAAAAATATCCACTTCTTCACCAACGCGTACTTGAGAGGCACGATCCTGAGGCATGTAAACGTAAACGTGTAGTTTATCGATATGCGCCATGGAGAACATCGCTTGAGCAGTACCCGTATTGCCGGCATTCACCAAATCGCCGACGTTCACGTTGCGACGCGTTACCGTTCCGTCAAAAGGGGCTAAGACAGTACCAAAACTCTGTTGATCGCGCAGACGTTTGAGCACGGCTTCTGTCTGTTTATAGATACCCGTTTTTTCATCCAGTTCTTGCTGTGAAACGGCATCTTGTTCACGCAGGCGTTTCCAGCGTTGGTAGACGGTTTTTGCGAGTTCGAAGTTTGCGGTTGCTTCTTCGACCTGTTTGTTGACTTCAGGTATGTCAAGAATAGCGAGCGTTTCACCTTTTTTAGCCGTATCGCCAATGTCTTTAAACCATTGTTTAACGTAGCCGTTCACGCGTGAATAAATCTGTGCTTCATTAATACCCAGCAGTGTTCCGGGTAGTACAACCTTAGCCGTTGCGCCATTCTTACTCGCCGGCGCAGGTTGTGTAACAAGGACATGCAGCTGAACGTTTTTTTCCCCTCTTGCTGCCAGTACATCCCCATATGACCAACGAGAAAAGAGAGTTTTACCCAGACCGAAAAGCATCAGTAATACCAAGACAATCGTCACATTGCGTGTCAAGCGCAATACTCTTGATTTACTTTGATTGTTATCAGGGCCGTGCACGTGGATTTCAGGCAGCCCGTTATGAGCATGGCGTTGTTCGGTCATGTTGAAGCTTCCGTGTGTGCATGGCGAATGGCAAGCCAGCGATGGAACGATGCAAATACAACTGGTACAAATAAAACAGTTGAGACGGTTGCGAAAAGAAGGCCGCCAATCACAGCACGCCCTAGTGGGGCATTTTGTTCGGAGCCTTCACCGACGCCAATCGCCATCGGAATCATACCGATGATCATCGCCAGCGCGGTCATCAGTACTGGACGTAAGCGAGTCGCTCCTGCCTCAAGGGCAGCGGATAAAGGCGGCAAACCATCTTGTAGTCTCTGCCGCGCAAACGACACGACCAGTACGCTATTGGCAGTCGCGACTCCCATGGTCATAATCGCGCCTGTCAGGGCTGGGACACTTAAATTAGTACCCGTCAGAATCAGCATCCAGGCAATGCCCGCTAAGGCAGCAATCAGTGCTGTGATGATAATGAATGGATCAAGCCAGGATTGGAAGTTCACGACAATCAGCAGATACACAAGAATAATTGCGCCGATGAGTCCAAGGCCCAGGCCAATATAGGAATTTTGCATGGTCTCGACCTGGCCGCGCATGACAATTTTACTGCCGCGAGGAAGTTCTGATTTTGCTGCATCCATGACGACTTGAATCTCTTTGGCAACAGAGGCTAGATCACGACCTCGCACGTTGGCGTAAATATCGATGGAAGGCAAAATGTTGTAACGCGTCAAAATACTGAACTCTGTGGTCGGCGATGGACTGACCAGATTGCCTAGCAACTGTGGGCCTTTCCCCGTAGTTGCATTGACCGCAGCCGAGGCCGCTGAGGCGGCAGCATTTGAGGGGCCTACAGGTAGTCTGAGCAAATCATCCAGTGATTCGATTTTTGATTGGGGCGCTTGAACCTGGATTGTGTAATTAATACTGTTGGCAGGGTTTAACCAGAAAGAAGGCGACGTTTGGGCGCTTCCAGAGAGCGGCAGCAATACGTTCTGCGCCAGATCCTGAGGGGTTAATCCTATCCCTTGCATGCGGGTACGATCCATTTTCAGAGCAATCGATGGAGTATCCAGTCGTTGGTGAATATGAACATCTGCAGCGCCTTTAATAGCGGCTATTTTTGATACGAGCTTTCCGGCTAGTTGTTGGTTTGCAGGGTAGTTGGGGCCTACAATTTGTACATCAATTGCGGACGGAATTCCAAAGTTTAGAATTTGCGTGACGATATCTGCCGGCTGGAAAAAGAACTCGATACCTGGGAAATTTTTACGTAGCTCAGGGATGAGCTCTTCAATATATTCTTCGCTTGGCCGGTGACCTTTTTTGAGCGAAATCAAAATGTCCGCATCAAAAGAACCAATCGTCCCAGAGCTGCTGTATGAGAGGTTGATACCGCTGTTTGGCAAACCTACGTTATCAAGAATCGCATCGAGATCTTTTTCCGGGATCACTCGACGGATGACATCTTCTACATTGTCAGCGATGATGGCTGTTCGTTCTACGCGTGTGCCGCTGGGCGCACGCATATGCAGCTTAATTTGTCCGGTATCCACCGTTGGAAATAGATCGCGACCGAGTAGAAAGAAAATTCCGCAGGAGAGGATACAAAAAGTCAGGAACCCACCTACAAACTGTTTGCGATGCGTAAGCAAATGGCTTAGCAAAAAAACATAGCTAGTCCGGAATTTTTCAAACTGATGATTGAACTTTTCATGAACGCTATAAATCCATTTCGTAATCTTGCCTGGCTCGCCGGGATTTCTGAGCAGGAGCAAAGCCATGGTTGGTACCAGCGTTCTGGAGAGAACGTAAGAGGCAAGCATCGCGAAAATCACGGCTTCAGCCAGTGGCACGAACAAATAGCGCGCTACACCACCCAAGAAAAACATTGGAACAAACACAATACAAATGCAAAGGGTTGATACAAAGGCGGGTACCGCAATTTCACCCGCACCATCCATGATCGATTCATAGAGGCCCTTGCCCATGTGGAGGTGACGCTCTATGTTTTCGATTGTTACCGTCGCATCGTCAACCAGAATCCCTACAGCCAAGGCGAGGCCACCGAGAGTCATGATGTTGATGGTTTCGCCTATCATTTGCAAAACAATGAGCGAAGAGAAAATCGATAGTGGTATTGAAATGGCGATAATAGTGGTGGTGCGCCAGTTGCCTAAAAAGAGCAACAGCATGACCGCAGTGAGCGCGGCGGCGATCAACGCTTCATGGACCACCCCGGCGATCGCTTCTTTAACGAATACAGATTGATCCGCTAATAGCTTGACTTCAATACCCTCTGGCAAAAGCGGAAGCAGGGAAGGTAGCTTTTCTTTGAGATTGTTTACGACGTCTAGCGTAGAGGCGCCGCCATTTTTCAACGCCGTTAATAGCAAGCCGCGCTGACCATTTTGACGCACGATATTGATCTGCGGAGAAAAGCCGTCACGTACGTGGGCGATTTCTCGTAAATACGTGGTTGCACCATTCACTGTTTTGACCGGGATGTCGTTCAAGCCCTCAATGGAGGTGGGCGATGAGTTCAGTGAGATGTTGAATTCCGTATCACCGATTTTGCTGGTGCCAGATGGCAAGGTCAGGTTCTGAGTGGAAATAGCATTAATCACGTCAGAGGAGGTCATGCCCTTTGCAAGAAGTGCCTGGGGATCGATGTCAACCGAAACCGCCCGCACTTTTCCGCCGTAGGGGAACGGCATCGCAATACCGGGAATTGTTACGATCTGGGGGCGCAGGATATTGAGTGCGGAGTCAAACAGTTCTTTTTCTGACAACGTCGTACTAGACATCCCGAGCTGGATGACAGGGATTGCTGAGGCCGTGTATTTGATGACCAAGGGAGGCGTAATGCCCGGCGGCATCTGCCTTAACGCGGATTGCGATACCGCGACAATCTGTGAGATTGCCATCTGGATATTAACGTTTGGCTGAAAGTAGATTTTGATAATTGCAATGCCGCCAAGTGATTGTGACTCGATGTGCTCGATATCGTTGACGGTCGTAGTCAGAATTCGTTCGTGGTTTTGCGTAATCCGGTTACCCATCTGCTGTGCAGATAAGCCGTTATAGCTCCAGATCACACTCACAACGGGGATGTTGATCTCCGGCAGCACATCCATGGGAGTGCGCATAATGGCCAGAGGTGTTGAGAGCAAAATGAGAATGGCCATCACGATAAACGTGTAAGGTTTCTCTAGCGCTGTTCGTACGATCCACATCCTGAGTCTTACCTAGGTGAAGCTTGCGCTGTTTTGCTGAAAAAATAAAATACTCTTTACCACTAATTGGTAAAAGTTTTGAGTATAGAGAAAAGCCACTCTATTGAACAGGCTCATTTTCGACAGGCAAAATACGATTCAGTTCCTGTGAGTTCTAGGAACGTAAGGTATTGTCAGTTTTGATAATCGGGCTATCAAATGTATCAATTAGGCATCAAATAACTAAATAATAGTTAGTTATTTGATGCGTTCTATTTATAAACCTGTTGCCCTGACGGATCGCTCAGCGATTGACCTGTCGTTTACCTGCAACCAAATTGAGATCGATTGAGTTGCCCATGGCGTGATAACCCGCCCGGTTAGGGTGTAATTTGTCACCGGCGCCACCGACCGTACTGTCGGGTACAAACTCAGGCCGCATCTGACCTGTTGTTACATCAAGTGTGACCGCATCAAAATCAATCACTCCTGCAAAGATATTTGAGCTGCGAATAAAGTTATTTAATGTTTTACGTTTTTCGTCCTGTGCTGGAAATCCATGTGCAGCACTGGTGCTTCCCAGAGCGGAACCGACTGTCGCGCCGATGACTCGAATGCCTGCCTCATTTAAACGTTTAACGCCCTGAGTCAGTTGAGTAATGACTTTTTCGGGTGTAGCCATCCCATTTTTGCTGAAATCATTAATACCTTCGAGCCAGATCAAGGTGTTTACACCAGATAAGCTCAGTACGTCACGTTCCAGACGCATTGAAGACGAGGGGCCTCCTGCGAAAGGTTTCTCAGGTGAATATTCGGCGGGCCCTGCAATTTGATTACCGCCGATGCCCGCATTCAGTACAACAATTTTATTGCCATATTGATGCCTCAGTCTGCGAGACAGCACGTCTGGCCAGCGATCGTCACCATTCATTGTTGATGCAGTGCCATCAGTAATCGAGTCTCCAAAGGCAACGACGACCTTGGTATCTGCAGGGGCTTTCATGTCGATGGCATCCAGAAAAAACCAGGAGGCTGTCGTAAATGAAAAGGCTGTTTCACTTTCATTTTTGCTCTGCGAACCACTCTCGGGTGGAGTGATATAAGAGGTGGTCAATGCTTTGGCGTGCCAGGTCATCGGTCCGCTCGAATTTGGAATATAAAAACTCACAGCGAGTTTTTTGCCGTCCAAAAACTTTTGATTGGATTTCGTCACAAAGGGTAAATTAACCGAATCACTCCATACGGATTCTCCAGGCGGCACAGTGACAGAGTTTTTTCCTTTGAACGTCGCAGCACGGTTAGATCCGGCAACCAACTCAGCGCTCCCAAGCTGCAGACCAACGTAAACATCAGAGAACGTGACAGGCTGAGTACCTAAGGCATTTGATAAACGTATGCGGGTCTGGCTACTCCATAAGTCGGGTTTAACCATCATCCGGAACGACTGATTGCTTGCACCTTTGGCGGGTGTTGGAAACACCACGCTCATATTAGGTTGGGCAGAAGGGTTGCCGGTCGGGTAAGGGCCTTGTATCGAGGCAGTCCAGCTCGTCACCCATTTTTGAGGTTCAGCCCAGGCGTTTTGCATATTGATTGTCACCAATGCGAGAAGAGTAAATAAAAAGCGCATCAGAAGTCTCCAGAAAATTATTTATCGCGACGGTCAAGCAGACGTTTAACTTTTGAACTTTGCGAGGTCATTGTGTACTGATCCAGCTCGCCTTTCGCCACAGGCGTGATTTGTACCTTCACACTCAACACTTCTTTCATGCGTAGTTCCATTTCTTCCCGAACGACTGACAGATCAGCAGAGGGATCGATAATTTCAACCCAGACATCCATGTGATCCGTGCCTGCTTCGCCCACGCGGTCGACAAAACAGAAGTACTCACCGTTTGAGCGGGGATCTTCGAGCACTGCGGCGCCGATTGCCTCTGGAAATACATTCACACCACGCAGTTTGATCATGTTGTCGTTTCGACCAAAAATCCTCTTTAAGCGACGAGAGGTATTGCCGCAAGGACAAGTGTCGGTATGAAAGGCGGAGATATCATTGACGTTGAACCGGATTTGCGGTGCGCCGTATTTGTAGAGCGTAGTAATCAGCGTGGTACCTTTTTCACCGTCTGGCAAGATCTTTCCTGTTTCAGGATCTGCCATTTCCAGAATAAACGCGTCCTCCATCACATGCATGCCAGTCTGATGTTCGCACTCAGCGGCCAGCATTCCGCTCTCATGCGTGCCATACATATCAAATGCTTTCGCTCCCCACAGGTCTTCCAGCAACTCTCGGTTTTCCATGCCAAGATGTGTACCGATTAATCTGATGCCGAGAGATCGGGGATCGATGCCCATCTCGTCACGCGCGACAATGGCCATATGGCGTAGATAGGCGGGGAATCCCAGTATGACTTTAATGCCCCAGGCTTTGATCAACTCAATCTGGCGTTTGGTTGGCGTGTTTGCACCGCTCCCTGTCATCACAGGAACCGCTCCGGTATAACGCCAGATGGCTTCACGCGGAGCCATGCCGCCATTACCCAAACCTAAAGAGAGTGTGACAAGCACCATATCGCCAGGACGAATGCCATGCATAGCCATGCGACGTCCACCCAGAATGGCCATGGTTTCGCGATCTTGAGGTGAATAGAGCATGGGTCGTGGCAGACCTGTTGTACCGCCACTTGTTTGCAGTACCAGCGGCATGCGTTTGCCGTCTTCGGGTGAGATGCCCATGAAGTCCCCAAAAGGGGGATTGCGCTCAATGCTTTTGCGGATGTCATGCACGTCATAGACCGGAATTTTGGTCAGATCATCGAGGCTTCGAATATCTGTGGCGACCAGGCCATGCTCGGTCCAGTGGCGTTTGAAGAAGGGTATTTCCCAGCCTCGTTGAACGGTCTGCAGAAAGCGCTTTTCTTGCAAGGCTCGCATTTCATCTCTGGAAAGTTTTGCAGTCGTTTCAAAGTATGTAGGCGGTGGCGGGTAGTCTTTCCACAGTTGCTCGAAATCCAGCGAGCGAAAGTACCAAGGCACATGATTGGGTGAGTCGGGCGCGTTTGTCAGGTCGGAGTGATTCATCGGATTCTATTAAATTAGGCTGGCGTGGCGACCGCCATCGACATGCTGGACGGAGCCTGAGATATAGCCCGCCCACGGAGAGCAAAGAAAGGCAACGAGTCCCGCGATTTCATCGGGCTCGCCAATACGGCCCATTGGAATTTGTTGGGTCATCTGTGCAAGTTGATTCTGGTCGATTTGTCCAGGCGTTCCTGTTCCAAATACCGTACCTAGGCGACCCGTTGCGATGCGTCCGGGACAAATGGTGTTGATGGTGATGCCTTGATTTGCAATTTCTAAGGACAGTGTTTTTGAATAGCCAATGACACCTGCCCACGTTGCAACGGACAAGCCAAAACGCGCGATGGGTTGAATGGCGGAAAGGGCTGTGATGTTGACGATCCGGCCCCAACCATTTTTTTGCATGGATGGTAGCGCGCCGCGCGTCAGGCGCACGACACTCATGAGATTTTGTTCGACAGCTTTATGCCAGGCGATATCGTCAAAACTTTGAATTTCCCCCAGGGGCGGTGCACCATCATTGTTAATGAGTAAATCTATTTTTCCAAAGCGCTCGAGTGCAGCGCGTGTAATATTTTCGCAATCTGCAGCCTTGCGTATATCTGCAGGAATGGCAAAGGTGATTGCGCCGGTTTCTTGGGTGATGCGATTGCAGGCTTCTTGCAGAGGTTCTTGTTTACGCGCGACCATGGCAACCGTCGCACCCTCAGAGGCGAGCAGGTGAGCGATGGCGTACCCGATGCCCTGACTCGCCCCGCCGACTACTGCGATCTTATCTTTTAGTGATAAGTCCATCAGAGTGCTCCACTTACACCAAAGAGTTTCTCGGCATTTTTATAAAAGACACGCTCGAGAATATCTTCTGTATAGCCAAGCTCTTGCCAGTCTTTGACTAGTCGTTCATATCTGAACAGTGGGTAGTCCGCACCAAACATCACACGATCTTTAAGGCGAGAGCGGATTTCTTTTTTAAACGGATCGGTCAGGTACTTCGGTGACCATCCATGCAGCTCACTCCAGACATTGGGTTTATGAATCATGATCGATATCATTTCATCTTGCCAGGGCCAAGCCGGACGACCCGTAATGATTTTCATGTCAGGGTAGTCAATCGCAAGCTCGTCTACATACCGTGGGTGGCAGAGATCGAGCTTGATCCCCGCACCTCCTCTTAAACCTGCGCCGGCACCCGTATGCCCGACCAGTACGAGTACGGGGCGGTTGTGTGCTTGCGCGACCTCATAAAAAGGACGATAGATCGGATCGCTCGCTGCAAAGCCAGTACCTGATGCCGATACGCAGTAGCTGACAAAACCATGGCTCGCATTGATGCAACGCTCAAGTTCTTGCGCACCCTTTTCACCTAGCCGAGGATCAATCTGTAGCCAGTTGCCAAAAATACAGTCACTGTATTTGGCTTGTGTTTCGATTGCGTAGTTATGTAGAGGGACGACCTCATCGATAGGCAGACTTTTTGTGAAGCCGAAGTCAAGAATGGTTCTGACTTCATTGGCGCGAAGATAAGCCGCCATTTCCTCTTCTGTGTCGTAACGCGCGGTCGAATTCCAGGTTTGTTTTTGTTGTGCCAGCGCATCCGCTGATCTCAGTACATAACCACGTTCAGTGCCCCAGTGTGAATGGAGATCAAAAATTTTCATGCTTCATTCCGCCTTGATATCTGCTGCTTTGATAATTTTTTCCCAATGTGTGACTTCGCTATCGAGAAACTGCTGGGATTGTGCGAGACTGCCCCCGACCAGCACTACGCCTTGTTCACCAAGTTGTTTGATGAGTGCAGGGTCTTTCAGTCCTTGGTTAATAGCGACGTTGAGTTTTTCAAGGACATCGGTCGGCGTTTTTCTGGGTGCAAAAACCATATACCACGCGCTCATTTCAAATCCGGGAACGCCTGCTTCGATCATCGTTGGTAAATCAGGGGCGAGCGGTGAGCGCTGTGGACCTGTCGTGGCCAGAGCTTTCAGTTTGCCGGACTTAACGTGCGGTATGGAGGTGGTAATGGTGTCGAACATCAAGGAGACATGCCCGCCGAGTACGTCTGCAAGTGCTGGCGCATTACCTTTATACGGAATGTGAACCAGTGATACACCCGTCATGTATTTGAACATTTCAGCTGAAAGATGGGCGCCTGCCCCAGCACCGCCTGACGCATAGGAATACTTGCCAGGATTGTCCTTGAATAGCTTGATCATTTCCTTGACGCTGTTCGGTGCGAAGTCTGGTGGCGTAACCAGTATCAAAGGAATGTAGCCAATATAGGCAACCGGCACCAGATCTCGATCAAGATCATAGGGCAGACTCTTGACCAGAAACTTATTGGTAGCAAGTACTGAGTATCCCATCAGCAATGTGTTGCCATCGGGAGCTGATTTCGCAACCAGGTCGGTACCTACAACCGCACTGGCGCCAGGCTTGTTTTCTACAACCGCAGCCACGCCAAAACTGCCTTGCAGTTTCTGGGCAATGGCTCTCGCAAGAATATCTACGCCTCCGCCAGGTGGGACTGGAGCGACAATCCGGATTGGCTTATTTGGCCAGGTTTGGGAAAAACTGCTGGTGGTCAAGAGGATGCCGCAGACAGCAATCAAGGATCGAACTAGGTTGAACCATTTTTTGTTCATGTTTTGTCTCCTTACTTTCGCTTGATATTAGGCATCAGCCTTGCTTGTGTCAACGCAAACCTCACGCCGAGCAGAGTCAAATTTTCCTCAAACGCCTTAAGTAGTGCTAAGTGTTCTTGCATTAAACTTAAACAAAAAGTTAACTATTGCGAGACTTTCACCCATGCAGAATGAAAAATTACTGACCTTTGTGCAAAGCATGAGTCAATTGTTATTGTCCAGTCCGGCAGAAAGCACCATCTTGAAGGAAGGCGCAGCGTTGCTAGGGACCCTCGTTGCAGCCGATGACTGGTTACCTGAGATGTTTACAGTGCCTCATCCACAGCATTATCAGCAATATCTTTTATATGCGGATCCGCTCGATAGGTTTTCGATGGTGAGCTTTGTGTGGGGACCCGGTCAGAAGACTCCCGTTCATGATCACATGACCTGGGGATTGATCGGCATGTTGCGCGGTCAGGAAATCGATACCCATTACTTTAAGCATAGCGATGGTGGTTATCGTGCGGGTCAACCTCATACGCTCAAGCCAGGCGAAGTTTGCTCAGTTTCACCAGATACGCACGATGTGCACGTGGTTTCTAACTATTATGCTGATCAGTCATCCATCAGCATTCATGTCTATGGTGGCAACATCGGACGGATCAAACGGCATGTTTTTGATCCTGCGACAGGTGTACCTAAAGACTTTATTTCTGGATACAGCAATGCTGTAGTTCCAAACCTCTGGAATTGAAAGGGACTCGAATTTCAATGAATCAGCTCAATCAGGGAATTAAATTTTGCAATTTTCAGGATGTACGCACCAGTCTTCTTGAAAAAAGAGAAATCGCATTTCTGGATGTGCGCGAGGAAGACCCTCACGCGCGTGCGCACCCACTATTCGCGGCTAATTTTCCCTTGTCTCGTCTTGAGCAGGATGCCTATTCAAAAATGCCGCGACGCGATGTGCGCGTGGTGACTTTTGATGCGGGTGACCAGCAAGATGTCGTACTGTCAGACGCATATTTAGCGGCGCTACGTCTCGTAAAGCTTGGCTATTCTGATGTCTCAGTATTCTCAGGAGGATTGAAATCCTGGGCGGATGCGGGTGGTGAATTATTTATTGATGTGAATGTCCCGAGTAAATCATTTGGCGAACTAGTTGAATCAAAAGTACACACGCCCTCCTTATCTGCCGAGGAAGTTAAATCATTAATTGACAATAAAGCTGATGTGGTGATCCTGGATGTTCGTCGTTTCGACGAATACCACACCATGAACATTCCAACCTCTACGAGTTGCCCAGGCGCTGAGCTGGTGCTCAGGGTGGCTGAACTGGCCCCTAATCCGAACACACTGGTGATTGTGAATTGTGCGGGTCGTACGCGCAGCATTATCGGTACGCAGTCGTTGATTAATGCGGGGATTCCAAATCAGGTCAATGCCCTGCGTAATGGCACGATAGGCTGGACACTCGCGGGTCAAGCGCTCGATCGGGGACAAACCCGAAAATACTCTGAGGTCTCAGAACAAACAACGCGCGCAGCAGGAGTTCGCGCGCGAGATGTGGCGAACCGGGCTGGAGTCAAGCGTGCAAGCTTGTCTGACGTGGAGGTGTGGCGTCAGCAATGTGAGAGGACAACGTATCTGTTTGATACGCGTGCTCCCGAAGAGTTCGCTGCAGGTCATATAGCTGGATTTCGCTCGACACCAGGCGGTCAACTCGTACAGGAAACCGAGATGGTCGCACCTGTTCGTGGAGGCAGGATTGTGTTGGTGGATAGTGATGGCGTGCGGGCCAATATGACGGCTTCCTGGCTTGCCCAAATGGCCTGGGATGTATATGTACTCGATGATGTGCCCGCAAGCGCATTTAATGAAAAAGGTAGCTGGAAAAGTTTAAGCCCAGCGCAGCCAGGCGTAAATAATATCGATCCTTTAACGCTGTCATCAAGTCTTGCTGCGCGCACTGCTGACGATGATCTGCAGGTCATTGATACGCTTGTGATTGATCTTGCCAAACATGTGGAATATCTGCGTGGCCATATTCCAGGCGCTCGGTATGTGATGCGCTCTCAGTTCAAACAGGCCCTGAACGCTTTACCTCTAGCCAAGCGCTATGTATTGACTTGTCCGGATGGTATTCAAGCAACTTTTGCTTATGAGGAAATCAAAGAGCTTTTGCAAAGCAGATCAAATGCGCAAGTTGACGTACTGTCAGGCGGCACACAGGCCTGGATAACTGCTGGTCTGGACCTTGAGTCCGGACCGACACATTTAGTTTCTGAACCGATCGATCGCTATAAGCGTCCCTATGAAGGGACAAACGTACCACGCGAAGCCATGCAGGCTTATCTGGATTGGGAGTTTGGTTTAGTCGAACAGTTAGGAAAGGATGGGACACATCATTTCTGGGTGTTGGACTAAACCTTAACAAGAAAGAAGAAACCAAAGAAACCAAAGAAAGCAAAGTTTCTTATCTCAGTACTTTGCTTTGCTCTGCTTTGTTAATCAGTAATTGCGCGTCCTCAGAAAGTAAAAAACCTTCTGCGACCGCACGTGTTGTGGCTTTTCTCACGGCTGCGACATAACCCTCGTGTGTACCATAACGCTCTTCGAGGGAAAGTCTTGGGTCTTGATTAAGTTTTCGCATTGCAGCGGTTCGCGCAAAGGGAATCATCCCGCCGACATAATCACAAATCTGATCTTTATGGAAAGGCTTGTCTCCATCCGCAGTAACGTTCCAGCCGAGATAGGTGCCAAGTGGCGCATCGAGTAACACGACCGGAACGCCACCTAACTCATTGCCGTCTTGATCGACTTTAGGCGCATACATCTTTAGCACTTGTTTAATGACTGGAGGTGCATTGCTTGGTATGCCTGAGGCATCCCTCGCATTGAACTGAGGACCCCAGTCATAGTCCAGTACGGGCATGATGAAGTCCGCCTCAGGGATTGTCGAGCGCAAGCCTGGAAGTGTGGGAAATCCAATATCCTGTTTGTTGGCGAGCGCCAGTGTGCCGCTTGGTGTGCCTTTCGCTGCGGCGAGCGTTGGAAAGCGACTCGGTGGTGGTGGAGTCCCATGCATGACCCAGTTGCGAAAGTGGACCCGTAGTGCATTGACAGTTTCGGTGTGGGGCACTGGATTGGCAGGCAGAATACCTACTCCGAAATTATTGCCTGGACAAACTGGCCCGGTTTTAGGCAGTCCCGCCTCGGGCAGACTTGTGTCAAAGCCACCCGCTCCCCCTCCGTGATTACTACTGGCAATGTAATAGCGCCTGACATTGTCTGGCAGAGGTAAGTCAGCCTTCGCATCGGTGCCGACCCATTCAGGTGTCAGTTTGAGGGCCCACACTTCTGCTGAGCCGAAATGCTCGACTACTTTCGGGCAGGTGTTAGAGGCAGTGCAGCGATCAAGAATGCCTGCTGCAGGCAGACCACGAATGGGATCCGGGTGAGGCAACCACCACTGTGGGCCTTCGCTACCAGCCTGGTAGAGCTCAAGGACGCCATCGGGCTGCGCCCAGCGAAAATTCAGAGCGATACGTCGACCAGCAATAATTGGCCATATGCCATCATGGACGCTATGGCCTTGTTCCGCCTGGTTAAAACCAAGATGCAACCAGCCGCGTAGAAAATTTCCTGACTGTGACACACCTCGTCCAATACTGTATTTGACGGTACCAGCAATCGGATTGGGGGTGCCGAAGTCATCCTGTTTAGACGTTTTGAAAAATAGTCCAACATCGCGCCAGGCGGCAAAACCGATACCCAGTACATAAGGGTCTTCTGCAGTGAATACCACTTGGTACAGAAGTTTTGAATCAAAGCCGTTTTTCAGGCATATCTGGGTGGGGTCAGGTATGCCGGGAAAGGGGGTGGCCGCATCGCATTTAGCCCAGGCCCAGTCTGTTGAGGCAATGGCTTGTTCGCCGATGACTTTGCCGTGCATTGTTTCGCCGGTGCGCGAGCTGAGTTTGGATAACTTCGTATCCAGTGAGGCGGGTTTGTAGGGAACAGGATTGGTCTGGACTAATAATGGTTGAGAGTCTTTGCCAGAGCGGTTAACAATCCGGCCAAATACTTCTCCTGCAACAGCTTTGCCGTCAGGTTGTTTTGCGACAGGTATATCTAAAAACTGCATGCCTGTAACTGAAGCGGTGGGGCGTACTGTTGTTGCACCTGAGTTATCACCTTGCCACGCACTCGCCAGCATGATGTCTCCAAAAGCTTGCTCTTGTGGAGCATAGGGAAATACCCGGCCGCGGTTTGGTACTTCGTGCCATAGCATGCCACTCGCCTGAGAAAGCTTGAGTGGTTTGTAAATAACAAAGGAGGCGACATAGCGGACTTTGCCGTCTTTGTCTTTTGCCAGTTCAATATCCTGGATGATTGCGTTTTGAGCAAGAGTGGGGTCGAGTTCGCCAAAGGCGCGACCAGCAATCATTTCGTATGGAATGTTTGTCGTAGCCGACGCGGAAGGGCTCTTGTAGGGAGCTATTTCATCAACGATGATTTTTGTAACTTTTGCTTGTGCTGGTGCTGTAAAAAGTAGTCCCAAGGAAAATGCACAAGCGACCGCGTTGAGAGAAAAATATTTAAATTTGTTTTTCATGTTGTCTCCATGATATTTATTTTTTTGTTGTTGATATGTTTACTGCACTGGAACTGTTTTAAGAAACTCTGCAAGTTCAGTTTCCCACCATTTTGCCTGACCCGTTGTGCCATGCCCTGCTGTTTGAGCGCTGGCGGGTATCAACAGTAGTTGGCTATGCTTAATGCGTTTCAGAGCAGGTTCCATGATCCCGAGCTCAGGAGGATTGCGCTCGTCATCAGCTGAATTGATCACAAGCACATGCGCTTTAATTTTTTCCAGTCCAGATGAGGGATCGTAGTCGCGAGAGGAATCCCATTGATACAGGTTGTCATTCGCGTCGGCTTTGCTTGCTGCCTTGAGACGGGAATTTAGTAATTGATCTGCTTTTTCACGGGTGTTCGCTGCCAGCTGGAGTGCCTGATTGCCTCCGCTTGTGGCAATACCAAAAAATACGGTGGCAAACTGCAGGCTAGGGGGTTGCTCGGTGTAGTTGCCTTGCATCCATGCAGGATCATTGCGGATCGAGTCTAGTATGAGCCTTCTGGTTAACCAGTTACGACCTGACATTTGCGCAGGGGTGGAGGCCATGGGGACCAGAGTATCCATGAAATCTGGATATGCAATACCCCATAGCCAGACTTGCATGCCGCCCATCGAGTTACCAAGAATCATCCTGAGATGTTTGATACCAAGCCCCTCTGTTACCAGGCGGTATTGAGCGTGAACCATATCATCGTAGTTGTAACGGGGGAATTTGGTACGTAAGCCATCCGAAGGTTTTGACGATCGCCCCATACCAATCGCATCGGGCAAAATGATGAAATATTTTGACGCATCAAGTGTCTGTCCAGGACCGAATAATTCGTCTGCAAAGGCGGCATTGAGCATGCCCGTTCCCGTGCCGGCAGTACCGTGCAGGATGAGTACAGGTATTCCTTCAGGATTACCTATTGTGGTGTAACCAATTTTGAGTTCAGGAAATACTTCACCAGTATGAAATTTAAAGTTTTTTGCAATCCAGCTGGATTGTTGCGGTGCGGGATATTTTTCGGCCATAGCGGAGCAAGAGCTGATGAGTAAGAGGAAGGTGAACGTTGATTGTAAAAATATACGGAGCGTTTTCATGATTCCTCTTTGTATCATTATTTAATCGGGACCGAATCGAGCTCCTATCGCCGCCGCTGCAGACCTGGTCTCAACCCCGAGTTTGTCAAAGATATGTTCTAGATGTTTGTTGACTGTTCTTGGACTCATACCAAGAATTTCCGCAATATCCCGATTAGTTTTGCCTTTTGCGACCCACGATAACACTTCACTCTCCCGATGCGTGAGTGCGGCTTGCTGGAGTCTTGCTGAGTCGCCGTTTCGCTGGTTATTTTGTGCAAGTAAAAGCATGGTTTCGCCCAAGCCAACCTGCCCAAGGTTACGAAGGGTTATTTCTGGGTGGTCCGGGATTGTGAGTGGATCGCTTGTACTGGAAAGTAGGGTTGCAAAATTAATTTTTGCGCCTTCCTGACCGAGCAATTCGCGCGCTTGAGGAGATTGCCATGCAATCCGTCCCTGTGTATCGATGAGTACAACGCCAAAACCCGCAACGTCGACCGCTTCTCTGGCCAGGCGCGCGACACGTGCGTTGCGGATATGCGCTTGTAAGCGAGCCAGTACCTCTTCGACCCGAACGGGTTTCACAACATAGTCCACACCTCCGCTATCAAACGCGGTGACGATATGTTCTGTTTCTGCTAGCCCTGTCATAAATATGACGGGCAAATGAGCGAGGTTTGGATTGGCTTTAATGCGTTGACAGGTTTCAAAACCAGAGAGTCCAGGCATCATGGCATCGAGTAATACTGCATCGACAAGCACAAGTTCCAGACGCTCCAGAGCTGATTGCCCATCGAGCGCGACGACTACGCTATAGCCTGCATTTTCAAGGGACTGATACAAATGCCCGAGACTGCTAGGTGTATCGTCCACTAGCATCACGATCGGTCGAATAGAGGGGGTTGTCATTTCTGCATGCATGGATTACTCGTCGCTTTTATCTTTTGTTAAATCAAGAAGTGTTTCAAAGTCAAAGCGCAACACAATGGAGCGTAATTGAGAAATCATTTTCTGGTGTGAAGGTTCGTGTTTAGCATGCTCATCAAGCGTATCGAGTAAGCCTTGAACGTGTCCGATACGAATGAGCGGTACAAGTTTTTCTTTTAATGAAGGTGGAATGTCATGTTGAAATGAAGCGGCCCGAGGCCCGAATACATCAGGCATATCAACTGTATTGAGGCCAGCTGCGATCCATTCAAGTCCTAAAAAACGTCCCAGTACACCGACTAGTTCCGATTCGAGAACAGGTTTTGCTACGAAGGCCTGGCAAAGGGCGGCCTCGATTTTCTCAGGATGATTGTCATACAGGTTTGCCGAAACCAGAATAATAGGAATATCCGTGTAGCCTTGTTGACGAATGGCTTTTGCTGTCTGCCATCCATCCATTTCATCCATAGTCAGATCAAGCAAAATTGCATCTGGTTTGATATCTTTCAAACTATCAAGGCATTCGCTCCCACTCGCGGCCTCATGCATGATGAAGCCCAGTGGATTAAGCAGTGCTGCAAGCATTTGTCGCTGATCGGGCTGATCATCTACCGCCAGTAGCGTGCGTCTTTTGCCGACATAACCAGAGACAGGGCCTAATGTTTTGAGGGTAATTCCTGGGTCTGGTGCTTCGGGTAAATAAAGCCGTACCGTAAAGATCGTGCCTGTTCCAGCAGTACTCGTCATCGATAAGTCACCACCCATCATCGAAGTCAAAAGACCCGTAATGGTTAGCCCCAGCCCTGTTCCTGGTTCTCCGCGCCGGCGTGCCGCGCCACCTCGTTCAAAGGGGAGAAAAATACGTTGCTGGTCTTGAGGGGGGATGCCTACACCCGTATCTTCAATTTTAAAAAGCAGGACTTGAGCGCGTGCATCGATGCGTAACGTCACTGTTCCCTGGTCAGTAAATTTAATCGCATTACCGAGCAGATTAATCAGCACCTGCGTCAGTCTTTTCGCATCGCCTTTGACCCAGTCGGGCATTTCACCCAAAACAATATATTCAAATTGCAAACCTCTCGCGATCGCCTGCGGACGAATCATTCTCACCAGTTCCTCTATCAGCAAAGGTAATGGAATGGCGGTAGTCTCCAGTCTTAAACGACCCGATTCGATATGCGCTAGATCAAGCAAGTCGTCTACCAACCCTGCCATATGAATGCCGCTGCTTTGAACGGTCTGCAATGATTCGCGTTGTTTTTGATCGAGCTTGTTTTCTTTAAGCAGAATCTGTAGATATCCCAGAATACTGTTGAGCGGTGTCCGTAGTTCATGCGTCATCCCCGCCACATAACGCGTTTTGGCATGATTAGCGCGTTCCGCTTCATCCTTGGCAAGCTGCAGCGCGGCGTCTGTGCGCCTCAGTGTTTCGACTTCTCTCTGAAGTAGCCGGCTTTGCGCGTTAGATTCTTCCTGGGCGAGCTTGCGGCTCTCGCTGATCAGTACGACCCACCAGCTGCATACAGCAACAACAAACATCATCATCAGAAATATTTTGTAGAAAATATTTCCCTGAGCATTTAATGGATTGGTATCGGTTGGGCCTTCCTGTGTCAATGCAATACCCATGACGGTCGCCAGCACAAGTGATAAGGACAAAAAGACGAGCAGAAAACGACCCGCTCGGGATTTGAATCGCTCAGATAACGTGTCGGGCAGGATATGCGTCATCCAGCCAGTGACTTGCTCATCGAGACGCGAACCCTGTTTGCAGGAATCATTGCACCGCGAGTCGAGTGTGCAGCAAAGCGAGCAGATCGGTGCGCCGTAGGCTGGACAGTGTGCCATGTCAGGGGACTCGAAATCGTTTTCACACACGCTGCATTGAATAATTTTGTTCGGGCTGACCGATGGGGGAGCCCGTCTTGCTACATACCATTTCCCCTGTGTGAACCAGGCGATCGCAGGTGAAGCAATAAAAGAAGCAATTAAGGCAATAAACGGTGCAAAAGCTTTTGCTATGTCGCCAAATACACCGCTGTATGCAAGTAAAGCGAGGCCTGCCGCGAGTACCGTCGCACCGAGTCCAACGGGGTTGATGTCATAAAGATAGGCACGCTTGAATTCGATTCCTTTGGGAGAGAGTCCTAGGGGTTTGTTCACAACAAGATCCGCCACGATGGCGCCAATCCACGCAATCGCAACGTTGCTATAAAGCCCGAGTACCTGCTCCAGTGCACGAAACACACCAAGCGTCATGAGCAAGGTCGCGATGAGCACGTTAAATACCAGCCATACAACGCGTCCTGGATGACTATGAGTCAGGCGCGCAAAAAAGTTCGACCACGCAAGTGAGCCGGCATAGGCGTTGGTCACATTGATTTTTACTTGAGAGAGCACCACGAATAAGGCGGTCACAGCAATGATCCAGACGGGGTCGCTGAATACATAGGAAAAGCCTGCCGTGTACATACGCGTGGGTTCACTAGCCAGAACGGTGGTCAACTCTTGTTGCAGGACTAAAAAGGCAAGAAATGCGCCACCTATCATTTTGAACATGCCTGGAATAATCCAGCCTGGTCCAGCGATGATGACTGCGGCCCACCATTTGAAACGATTGTTTGGTGTTTTTGCGGGCAGAAAACGCAGGTAATCCACTTGCTCGCCAATTTGAACGACCAGAGAGCAAGCGACGGTGAAGGCCGCTCCAAACATCAGCCAGCTGAAGTCGCTACTTCCTGAAATGCTTCCACTGAGTCCCATGAAATCTGTAAAAGCCTGCGGCTCTTTCAATGCGATCGCAATGTAGGGGCAAATCAACAGTACGATCCAGAGACCTTGTGTCCAGATCTGGAGTTTTGAGATCAGTGTGATGCCTCGTAACACCAGAGGGATTATGACTAGCGCACTGATGATGTAACACCAGACGATCGACCAATCCAGATAGAGCTTTAAGGCGAGCGCCATGATGGCCGCTTCTAAAGCAAAAAAGATGAAGGTGAACGCTGCGTAGATAAGTGAGGTAATCGTCGAGCCTACGTAGCCAAATCCAGCCCCGCGCGTAAGCAGATCGATGTCTACCCCGTAGCGTGCAGCGTAATAGCTGATGGGCAAACCGGTCAGAAAGGCGACTAACGCGACGGCAAGTATGCCCCAAAGCGCATTTGAGAAACCGTAGTTCAGTGCCATCACTGCACCAATCGCCTCGAGCGCGAGAAATGAAACGCCTCCTAGCGCCGTATTGGCGACACGCCACTCAGACCACTTACGAAAAGAATGTGGTGTGTAACGGAGCGCGTAATCCTCGAGGGATTCGTCAGCGACCCAGGAGTTGTATTCGCGTCTGATGCGGATGATTTTTTGATTGGCTGCTGTCACGAGAGGCTTTAGATATCAAGATCGGCCTAGTCACTGAAGCGTGACGGGAACTGTATACACCACAAGAATAAACGATAAATTTTTCGTGCCTTTTTTTGTGTGCAGAACTGTATACAAAACATTATTCAACAGCTTCTGCAGTTTGAGTCGCACATGGCATACGTCAATTGACGTATTGGGCATACGCAACAACCGACGCAAAATAACTTCACAGAAAGTTTATCGGTCGTTAACCCCAGGAGCACACTATGAAGAAGCCAGAGTTCGAGTTTGAACCCAGTGCCGATCGTCGGCAAGTATTGCAGGGTATCGTTGGTATGGCATTGGCTGCGGCCACCATGCGCGCAGGCGCACAGAAGTTGCCAACTTCGCAAGTCAACACCACAAAATTGGCTGTGACAGATACAGAAGTTACCGTTGGCCAGCTGCACTCAGCGACTGGAACCATGGCGATTTCCGAGACAGGCTCGATTCAGGCTGAACAGCTTGCGATTGACCAGATTAACGCCATGGGTGGCGTGTTGGGTCGTCAGATCAAAGTGATCAAAGAAGATGGCGCTTCAGATTGGCCGACTTTTGCTGAAAAAGCAAAAAAACTGCTCGTCAACGATCACGTTGCAACAGTATTCGGTTGCTGGACTTCGGCTTCACGTAAAGCGGTATTGCCAATTTTTGAAAAAGAAAACGGTATGCTGTATTACCCAACCTTCTACGAAGGTCTGGAGCAGAGCAAGAACGTTATCTACACCGGTCAGGAAGCTACCCAGCAGATTTTGTGGGGACTGGATTGGGCCGCTAAAGAGAAGGGCACCAAGTCCTACTTCCTCGTAGGATCAGATTACATCTGGCCACGTACCTCGATGAAGATTGCACGTAAACACATCGAAGGCGTACTCAAGCAGAAAGTTGTGGGCGAAGAATATTACCCACTGGGCAACACCAACTTCAACTCGCTGATCAACAAAATCAAAGCTGCGAAGCCTGATCTGATTTATGCAGCCGTTGTGGGCGGCAGTAACGTTGCCTTCTACAAACAGCTCAAGGCGGCCGGCATTACATCCGCCAAGCAGAAACTGTTAACGATCTCTGTAACCGAAGACGAATTGCTCGGAATTGGTGGTGAGAACACAGCTGGTTTCTACTCTTGCATGAAGTATTTCCAGTCACTCGACAACGAAAACAACAAGAAATTTGTTGCTGCGTTTAAAGAGAAATATGGTCCTGCTTCAGTGATCGGTGATGTGACCCAGGCTGGTTACCTTGGCCCCTGGCTCTGGAAATTCACAGTTGAAAAAGCAGGCAGCTTTGATGTGGACAAGATTGCAGCGGCTTCAGCTGGCATTGAGTTCAAGGGCGCACCAGAAGGTTACGTCAAAATCGACGAAAACCATCACCTCTGGAGTAAGGCTCGTATTGGCGAAATGTTGCCAGACGGCCAGTTCAAAGTTGTTGCTGAATCTCCAGAGCTGATCAAACCAGATCCGTTCCCAAAGGGTTATCAGTAAGCAGTTAATGGTTAACGTTTGAGTCAAGGAATCGAGATGGAACTGTCTGAAGTGCTCAATATTGCCCTGATGCAGGGTTTTGCGGGTCTGAGCCTGTTTGCTGTGCTGCTCCTGATGGGGCTTGGACTTGCAATCATTTTCGGTCAGATGGGTGTAATCAACATGGCTCACGGTGAGTTCATGGCGATTGGTGCCTATACCGTATACCTTGGCTCAACGTTAACTGAAAAGTATGCGCCTGGCTTTATGCCAGCCTACTTTCCATTCGCAATCGTAGCGGCCTTTGTTTTTGCTTTTATCGGCGGCTGGATTGCGGAGTGGGCACTTATCCGTCATTTATATAAGCGTCCGCTGGACACCTTGCTGGCCACCTGGGGGCTAAGTCTGGGTCTGCAGCAGGTTTTTCGTACATTTATTAGTCCCAAAGAAGTCAGCCCAACCTTACCTGACTGGTTGATGGGTTCCTGGGCACCAGAAGAGGGTCTGGATATTCCGATCAACGGAATGTTTGTGATGGCCTTGACCTTGCTGGTCACCGGAGGTGTGATGCTGGCCTTGTACAAAAGCCGCTGGGGCTTACGTGTACGTGCCACAGTGAGCAACCGTCCCATGGCAAATGCTACCGGCATCAATACCAAGAAAACAGATCAATTAACGTTCGCCATCGGCTGCGGTATTGCTGGTATAGCAGGTGCGGCCTTTACAACGATCGGCTCGACAGGACCGACATCGGGATCTTTATACATTGTGGATGCCTTCCTTGTGGTGACTTTTGGTGGCGCCGCAAGTTTGTTAGGGACTGCATTCTCAGCCTTCCTGATTGCGCAGACTCAATCAATTAGCGAATTTTTCATGACTGGCTCGATGGCTAAGGTCTTTACGCTTTCCGTCATCGTCATTGTTCTGATGATGCGTCCTCAAGGCTTGTTCGCCTCGAAGATTCGACGCTAATCATCAACACGTTTACCGGAGCCGACTCTCATGCAATCAATCAAGAATTTGCTCAAGCAACCTGGCGTGTTGAGTATCGCAATACTCGCCGTCATTTTGCTAGTGGTATTTCCAGCACTGCTGGATAACTTTCGACTCAACCTGGTTGGTAAATATCTGACCTATGCCTTCGTGGCCATCGGACTGGTCGTCTTGTGGGGCTGGGGCGGCATTTTAAGCCTGGGCCAGGGGGTGTTTTTTGGGTTGGGTGGCTATTGCATGGCCATGTTCCTGAAGTTGGAGGCATCGGACCCCATCACCACAAAAATTCAGTCAACACCTGGTATCCCGGACTTCATGGACTGGAACCAGATTACTGAGTTACCAATCTGGTGGTTGCCGTTTAAAAGTCTGACATTTTCCCTGATCGCTGTCATCGCTGTGCCTTCCATACTGGCTTTTATCGTTAGTTATGCCATGTTCAAGCGTCGCGTTGGTGGTGTGTATTTTGCAATTATCACGCAGGCCGTTGCGTTGATCATGACCACCCTGATCATTGGTATGCAAGGTTACACCGGTGGTGTGAACGGTATGACCGATCTTAAAACGATGAATGGATGGGATACGCGTACGGATGAAGCAAAAATCATTCTGTATTACGCCTGCTGTATAGCGCTATTACTTTGTGTCATCGCGGGTACGTATATTCAGCGCAGTAAATTCGGCACGTTGCTTCTGGCGATGCGTGACAAAGAGGATCGTGTCCGCTTCTCAGGTTATGACGTGTCAATGTTTAAGGTCGCAGCATTTTGCCTGGCTGCGGGTGTATCGGGAATTGGTGGAGCGTTTTTTGCACTCCAGGTCGGCTTTATGTCGCCTTCGTTTGTTGGGATTGTCCCCTCGATCGAACTTGTGATTCTCTGCGCAGTGGGGGGGCGGCTCAGCTTGGTGGGCGCTGTCTATGGCGCCTTGCTGGTGAATGCAAGCAAAACACTTTTCTCTGAGAATTTCCCCGATTTGTGGTTGTTCCTGATGGCGGCACTGTTCATCGGTGTGACGATGGCCTTTCCTTATGGCCTGGCTGGATTGTTCGAATCACACATCAAGCCCTGGTGGATCCGTAAGTCGACAGAGCGTCGCATGATCAAACAGCGACTGATTGAGTTGGAAAATGAAGCGGACCTGAAAGCCGCGCATGCCGTAGAGGGTGATTCGGCCTCAGCTATTGCTGTGCAGTCGACAACCGATGCCGCAGAATTAGTCATCAGAAGGAGCGCGCCATGAGTAGCAGCACCGACTTTGTATTGGCGATTGAAGACCTGACCGTTTCTTTTGATGGATTCAAAGCAATCGACAGTTTGAATCTGTACGTCGATAAAAACGAATTACGCGTGATTATCGGACCGAATGGCGCCGGTAAGACTACCTTGCTCGACATGATTTGTGGCAGGACCAGAGAAACGGCGGGGAGCATCAAATTCAAAAATGAAGAGATGACGGTTTTACCTGAGTATGCAAGGGTTAGAAAGGGAATTGGTCGGAAATTTCAGACGCCTTCCATCTATGAGAACTTGTCCGTTTTTCAAAATCTTGAAGTGTCCTATCCAAAAGGTCGTTCAGTTTTTGGGGCGCTCGTATTCAAGTGTGACGATGAGGTGAAAGACAAAGTTAATTCTGTCGCGCAAGAAATAGGATTGGCTGAAACATTGAATACGGAAGCAGGCTTGCTTTCGCATGGTCAGAAGCAGTGGCTTGAAATAGGCATGTTGCTGATGCAGGAGCCAGAGCTATTGATGCTCGATGAGCCAATCGCCGGTATGAGTGTGCGGGAGCGCGAGCTGACGGCAGAATTACTGAAGCGAATTTCAAACAATCGCTCCGTGATCGTAATTGAACACGATATGGAGTTTGTGAAAAAAATTGCCCATAAGGTAACGGTGATGCACCAGGGCAAGATTCTGGCTGAAGGATCGATGGATAAAGTCCAAAGCGATCCGACAGTGATTGAAGTTTATCTCGGACACTAGGAGACCTGACATGCTAAGCGTAAAAGATCTCTACGTTGCTTACGGTCAAAGCGAAGCTTTGCACGGTATAAACCTCGAGGCTGGTAAGCAGGAGACGGTTGCGATCATGGGTCGTAACGGTATGGGTAAGACCACATTTTTTAAAAGTCTGATTGGTTTGCTGCCAACCAAAAGTGGTTCTATTTCAGTCGATGGTCAGGATGTGACGCGCGATGAAAGTTATCGCCGTGTTGCAAAAGGTATTGCTTACGTCCCGCAAGGTCGAATGATTTTTCCAACATTGACCGTTGAGGAAAATATTCAAACCGGTCTTGAAAATGATAAGGACAAAGTAATCCCCGATGAGATTTATGCCTTGTTTCCGGTTTTATGGGATATGCGACGCCGTAAGGGTGGGAACCTGTCAGGCGGACAGCAGCAGCAGCTTGCAATTTCTCGCGCACTGGTGACCAATCCTAAGGTGTTGCTGCTCGATGAGCCAACCGAAGGGATCCAGCCATCAATTATTAAGGATATTGCCAAGGCGCTTAATGAGATACGTCGTATGCGCGGCATCACGATCATCGTTTCCGAGCAGGTATTAAGTTTTGCACTGGATGTTGCAGATCGTCTTTTTGTGATTGAGGGTGGTCGTCTGGTGTATGAAACCGCTCGTGAAGATACGGACATTGACCGGATCAAACATTATTTGTCGGTGTAACGCAGTTCGTCATTCTATTAATCGCATTGTCAGTATTCGTGTTGTCAGTATTTGTCAGGATTCCAAACCCCGTTCCTATATTTAAAGAGGTGCACTATGCCCGAAACTCTCATCACCGTAGACTTAAAAGCCTCCCCTTACGACAATCCTAAAATCCATAACCGCTGGCATCCTGATATTCCGATGGCCTGCTGGGTGAAACCAGGCGATGATTTCGTGCTGGAAACGTTTGACTGGACCGGTGGTTTCATCAAGAACAATGACAGCGCAGATGATGTGCGTGATATTGACTTGTCGACAGTTCACTTTCTGTCCGGTCCTGTCGGCGTCAAAGGTGCTGAGCCCGGAGACCTGTTGGTGGTTGATTTGTTGGATATTGGTGCCAAGGACGATAGCCTGTGGGGCTTTAATGGGTTTTTTAGTAAGCAAAATGGTGGTGGATTTTTGACCGATCATTTTCCTAGCGCGCAGAAATCAATTTGGGATTTTCACGGCATGTTTACCACCAGCCGTCACATTCCCAATGTCAAATTTGCAGGTTTGATCCATCCCGGTTTGATTGGGTGCTTGCCAGATCAAAAAATGCTCGACATGTGGAATGAGCGCGAGATTGATTTCATCGCTACCGACCCAGGTCGTGTTCCTCCATTGGCCAACCCTCCTTTTGCCAAAACAGCACATGCGGGCCAGGCGACAGGTGATGTTGCAGCCAAGATCGCTGCCGAAGGTGCGCGGACGGTTCCTCCCCGCGAACACGGCGGTAATTGCGATATTAAAGATCTCTCACGTGGATCAAAGATTTATTTCCCAGTCTATGTAGATGGTGCCGGTTTGTCAGTAGGTGATTTGCACTTCAGTCAGGGTGATGGCGAGATCACTTTCTGTGGTGCGATCGAGATGGCGGGCTGGGTTCATATGAAAGTAGAACTCATCAAAGGCGGTATGGCTAAGTACGGTATTAAAAATCCAGTATTCAAGCCTAGTCCAATTACCCCTCATTACAACGACTACCTGATTTTTGAAGGCATCTCGGTTGACGAACAGGGTAAGCAGCATTACCTGGATGTGAATGTGGCCTATCGTCAGGCTTGTCTGAACGCGATTGAATACATGACTAAGTTTGGATATTCACGTGCGCAGGCTTATTCGATACTCGGTACGGCTCCGGTTCAAGGCCATATCAGTGGTGTAGTTGATATTCCAAATGCTTGCGCCACGCTCTGGTTACCTACTCAGATCTTTGACTTTGATATCAATCCTAATGCCAGCGGCCCAACCAAACTTGTGACACCAGGTATGGATATGCCGTTATCTCTGGATCTTTGATTTAAATAATATTTGTTAAAGGAGCCCCACATGCCTACTTATGACTATGACTGTAAATCTTGCGGCCCATTTGATGCGTTGCGTCAGATGAGTAAGCGTGACGAAGCGGTAGAGTGTCCGGACTGTGGGGCACCGAGTGCGCGTGTCTTTACTTTTGGTTCTAATCTTTCACGTGTCGACGGTGATACCCGGCGTGCGATTGAAGGCAATGAGCGGGCAGCACATGCACCGAAAATGTCCAGAGATTATGACTCAACCTACGCGAGACTCAAGCATCCCTCTGGCTGTGGTTGTTGCTCAAGCGCCAGTGGAAAGCGCAGTGCCACACAGACATTTGCGAATGGAAATAAAACGTTTGTGGGTAAGCGCCCATGGATGATTAGCCACTGAGTCGTGATGTGTTACGAAAACGAATGATGACATGCGCCCTATGCGTGTTCAGATCTGAAATGCCGGAGAGAAAAAATGAGACATGGTGATATTTCCAGTAGTAATGATTGCGTCGGTGTTGCAGTAGTGAATTACAAAATGCCGCGCTTGCATACTAAAGCTGAAGTGCTGGATAACGCTCGCAAGATCGGTGAGATGCTGATCGGTATGAAACAAGGTTTGCCAGGCATGGATCTGGTGATTTTCCCTGAGTACAGTACGCATGGCATCATGTACGATGCAAAAGAAATGTATGAGACCGCCTCGACTATTCCAGGCGATGAAACTGAAATTTTCGCAGCAGCTTGTCGAAAAGCGAATGTCTGGGGCGTTTTTTCGTTAACGGGGGAGCGTCATGAAGAGCACCCGAATAAGGCGCCGTACAACACCCTGATTCTCATGAATAATAAGGGTGAGATCGTACAAAAATATCGCAAAATCATGCCGTGGACACCTATTGAGGGCTGGTATCCAGGCGACTGCACCTATGTATCAGACGGTCCAAAGGGCATGAAAATCAGTCTGATCATTTGTGATGATGGTAACTATCCAGAAATCTGGCGCGATTGCGCAATGCGCGGCGCTGAGCTGATTGTTCGCTGCCAGGGCTATATGTATCCGGCCAAAGAACAACAAGTCATGGTGGCCAAATGTATGGCTTGGATGAATAACACCTATGTGGCTGTCGCCAATGCCGCTGGTTTCGATGGGGTGTATTCCTATTTTGGTCATTCAGCCATTGTGGGTTTTGATGGTCGTACGCTCGGAGAGTGTGGTGAAGAGGAAATGGGCATTAATTACGCAGAATTATCAGTGAGTCTGATTAGAGATTTCCGCAAAAACGCCCAGTCACAAAACCATTTATTCAAACTCGTACACCGCGGCTACACAGGCAAGATCAATTCGGGTGAAGAGGTCAGTGGTGTTGCCGATTGTCCCTACGAGTTTTATGGAAAATGGCTCAGTGACCCCGAAGGTACACGCAAGATGGTTGAGTCATTTACTCGTTCAACGGTCGGAACGCCTGAGTGTCCGATCGAGGGTATTCCTCACGAACTGCCGCAGCATAAGTAATGCATGGATATGCTGGAGCAGTATCGCATTACGCAACAACCTTATTACTCGGCATCGGGTAATGAGGTTGAACGATATAAACAGGCGTACACGCATCGGATTCCTTTAATACTTAAGGGGCCTACTGGATGTGGTAAGACCCGCTTCATCGAACATATGGCCTATGTGCTCGATAAGCCGCTCGTGACCGTGGCCTGTAATGAGGATATGAGCGCCTCAGATTTGATCGGCCGTTTTTTGCTCGATCCTCAGGGCACCTTTTGGCACGATGGACCGCTGACTCAGGCTGTCAGGTATGGTGGTATTTGTTATCTGGATGAAATTGTCGAGGCGCGTCAGGATACGACAGTGGTGATTCATCCTTTGACTGATGCTCGCCGAATGTTGCCGCTCGATAAAAAGGGTGAGTTGCTTCGTGCGCACCCGGATTTCCAACTGGTGGTGTCATATAACCCCGGGTATCAAAGTCATTCAAAAGATATGAAAGCCTCAACTCGGCAGCGATTCGCCGCAATCGAGTTTGATTACCCCTCAGCTTCAGTCGAGGCTGGAATTTTGGTGCATGAGACAGGTATATCAACAGAAATGTCCGATGTGCTTGTCTCTATTGCGCGCCAGACCAGGCTATTAAAAAATCAGGGGTTACAAGAAGGTGCTTCTACACGGATGCTTATTTATGCAGCCAGAATGATTCTTGACGGAATGTCTCCACGTGATAGTTGTGAGATGACAATTGTGAGCGCGTTATCCGATGAACCACACACAACGGAAAGTTTGCGCGCCTTGGTAGACGCTCATTTCCCATGAGGGAGACTGATTTGGAGCAAAGTCGCTCCCTGTCTTTTTTGTTGCATGGGCTGTCGGGGGCAGATCTCCCCGTCCAGTTCATGCCGAGTTCTGATGAAACGAACCAGGTAGTTGGAATGCGTCCAATTATCAGTTCGCAAAGTTTTTTACTTCCTTCATCTTTTCTGCATACCTCCATGCCACAGCATAGCGCGGTGGAGCGTGCGAGTATCGCTCATGCCGCAGCGCATCTGTTGTACAGTCTGCCCGATCGGGATGTGAGCAGGCTCAAACCCATGGGCGTTGCTGTGGTGTCTGCAATCGAAGACGCGCGCGTGGAACATTTACTGATGAAGCGCTTGCCGGGGGTCAGACGATGGTTTGCTCTGGCGATGGAAATGGAGCCTGTCGAGCGTAGTACGTTCTCAGTTTTGATTGCTAAACTATCGCATGGTTTATTAAATGAAAACGTAAAAGTCGATGATTACTGGGTGAATAAGGCGAGAGATTTATTTTTCTCGCAATCCACGCAATCCGGACTTGAAGATTACGAGGCTTTTCGATCGATTGCATCCATCCTTGCAAATGATCTTGGGCAAATGCGTATACAGTTCAATCCCCAAACCTACGTTCATCCAGTGCGCTATCGGGATGACAATTCCTATTTATGGGATTTTAGTTCGCAGAAGTCAGAACCCGACGTGTTGGTTGATTCACCTCAATCAGCCTCCAGAACCAAGCAACCCAAACATCAATCAACGGATATTGCGCAAGAGCTACCCGTTAAGTTACAAACATATTTTTATCCGGAATGGGATTATCGATCAGAAATTGAGCGTAAAGACTGGTGCGCAGTTCATGAATATGTGCAAGACGCTTCAGGAGTGTTGGCTCGTTCAGTGTCTACTCAACGTACTTCCAAACAGCTTTTACGTTTACCTAAACAGTTGGCCAGCGTGCTGGGACGTGACAAACTATTTCGACAAGCTGAGGGAGATTCGCTGGATCTGAATGCTGCGGTGGATAGCGTTGCGCTCGCTCGCCAAGGTAGTTTCGGAGATGAACGTTATTACATCAGGCAGACTTTACGTGAAAAAAAAGTCAGTTTGCTTTTACTCCTGGATTTGTCTGCTTCGGTTGGAAACTTTCTCGCAGGCCAGTCACAAACCATTCTTGATCTGGAAAAAAAAGCTGCAATCATGCTCGCCAACCTAGCGATTGAGCGAGGGGACCGTATTGCTGTTCATGGATTTTGCTCAGATAAACGATCAGGCATTCACTATTATCGTTATTTTGATTTTGAGCAGCCATTAACGGACTGCGGGTTGCAATCCTTGCAAAATGCAGTGCCACAGTATTCAACCAGGATGGGAGCTGCTCTGCGACATGGGGTGAGTTTGTTCAATCGTTCTGAGGCAGATGCGCGAACAGATACACGAGCAATCATTATGATCACGGATGGTGCGCCTTCGGATATCGATGTATTTGATCCTGAGTACCTGGTTGAGGATGCGCGTCAAGTCGTGTGCGAATCCATTAAAAACGGCATTGATATGTATGGACTCATATTGGATGCGAGTGCAGCCCAACAAACTATAAAGATATTTGGTTCTGCACGTCATCGGATTGTTTCTAGAGCTGAGTCGTTGTCGATACATCTTGAAAGCTTGTATCGACAAATCCGATCTTAAAAAATCAGTTCCAACTTAAAAAATATTAAATTATTTTTTTTAACTGTTCTAGAAACAGCTCTTCGCCATGATTCACTTTTTTTGCCCACTCCTGACCGGAATCCTCATTCGCGTGATCCGTGACAAATTTATACGAGACCCATTCAATCCCATGTTCATGGGCCACAGTTGCAATCGCGAATAATTCCATATCCACAACGGCGATATCTTGTTCGATGAGCCATGGGTCGAGACTGGTTACAAAGCTGTCTCCAGATCCACAGCTGAATTCACCTGTTTTGGAAAAGTATTCGTGAGGTCTTGTGCAAAAAGGCACATGGCCTCTCGGACTAAGGGGCTCGGCAATGATGTCGCGTTGCACGACACGTTTGATGCCAAGAAGTCCCGTTGTGGTGGTGTGGACGGCGCCAGCGGTGCCGAAGTTTATGATGAGATTCGGTTTGCTGTGTTCGATCGCACGCATCGTAGCGATGGTCGCATTGATTTTGCCAACGCCGGAGTAATAAACGCCTACGCCAGACGGGAGCTTAGCGGCATCCAGCTCCATGTCTAGTGCGGTAATAACAATGATATTAGTTTGCATAGCAATCCTGTTTTCAG